>JAGWBK010000044.1 GCA_021295915.1 Dehalococcoidia bacterium | reverse complement strand
ACTCACCTGCGAGTACGTCCAGCGTTTCCAGGACACCCTCGATTTCGATGTCTTCGGTCATCAGGTATTCCTGGTAGTACCGGTCTCTTAGTTCGCGGCCACGATTAATTTCAGATTCTGATATTCCTGAAACTCGTGCCGTCTCCCACGCGGAAACTCCATTGGCCATATTCGCCAGATATGCGTCTCGCGGGAGATCAATTCCGAGAGATGCCAGCGCTCGTCTGTTTGCGAGGTAATACCACTGTTCTGTTTCGACCAAAACCCTATCATGGTCAAAGAGAATGTATTTCTTCACTGTACCTTCATGTGATCCCTTCGAGGCTGCTTTCCAGACGTGTCTCGATTGATCGGTCCGCCTCTGGAAACTCGAAAGAGCGATCGGTGATCTTCTCGTAAAGGTAGATGTAGCGTCTTGAGAGCTCGACTACAAGGTCATGCGGTGCTGGTGGCAGGACCTCATCCTCGTAAGGGTTGCAGTTCTCCATGAACCAGAGCCGGAGGAATTCTTTGTCGACGCTGTCGGGTTCCTGTCCCTCCCGCATGCGCTGTTGATACGAGTCGGCTCAGGGGTGTGGATCTCGTCGATCAGAAGGATCTCACCGTTCTCGTCACGGCCCATCTCATATTTGGTATCGACGAGAATCAGGCCATGCTCGGCTGCCTTGGCTTGACCGAAGGCGAAGAGTTCCTGCGCGATGCGGCTGCACTGTTCCCAATCATCTGCCGTCATCCAGTTCTCGGACACGATCTCGTCAGGGCTGATCGGACGGTCGTGGTCCTCTTCCTTGGTGGTCGGTGTGAGGTAATTCGTCGGGAGCTTCTGGTTTTTCGTCAGGCCTTCGGGCAGGTCGATGCCACAGTAGTTACGCTGACCACTCTGGTAGACCGTCCAGAGGGAGGTACTCGTGGTCCCGGTGATGTATCCACGCACCACGAACTCAATCGGGAAGACGGTACACTTCCTGGCAATTGTGACGTTTGGATCGGGTACGGATAGGACCTGACAAACCACCATGCGCTCGTCATGTTGAGGACCTGCCCTTTGAAGGGGATAGCGGCCAGCACCCGGTCGAAGGCACTCTGCCGGTCGGTGGTGATGAGTGCCATACGATCCCCAAGATCGTATCGGTCCCGTACTTTGCCTTCGAACTTCTCGCCCTGAGATATATTCGTCTCAATAAGGCAGTTTTCGAGCTCCTGTCGTATTCGATCCGTGTAGCCCTCTGGGGTGTAGATAGGGTTCTCCATGCCGGCCCATGCTCTCTCAGTCATTCTTCCTCCGTTGCTGTGCTCCTTAAGCGCTGTGATCACAAGGTCGACGATCATCGCTGGCCAGACTTTGAGGACTCCCAACCCACCGCCATCGCGACGCATACGGTCCCGAAACAGCTGGACCATCAGCTCTCCGTACTCGCGCCGATGCTCCCTTGGGTAGGCGACAAGCAGCGCTCTGTAGAGTTTCTCGGACAGCACGTTAGGCGCCCTGTTTCCTCGGGGATGTCGGTCGTCTGCTCCTGGCGGTTAGTACGAGGTGTTCCAGTCTTCCGACTTCCGCATCGAGCACGCGTCCGCCCAGAGTAGTCATCCTGTAGTAGCGGCGACGCTGGTCATCCAGTTCGGGGTCCGGTCGTTCGTCGCTCTCCTCTATGAGGCCTGATCCCAGCATCTGCTTGACGGCGCCGTACAGGGTGCCCGGCCCCATGGTGATCGCCCCATCGGTGAAGATCTCCACCTCCTGCATGATCGCGTAGCCGTGTTTGTCTCCAGTGGCCAGCGCCATCAGGATGTGAAACTGTGCCGACGGGGCGGTCCGTCAATGCCCGGAATGTCCTTTATGCAGTCGAAGTCATCTATATTCCATGCCGATATATCGGCACACGATACATTAGAGCCGACAGCACAACTTGTCAACCGCTGCGTGTCCACAGATACTGTATCAGTCTGGTAGGTGGAACTGTCATGCTGAGAGAAGTGAACCGGAGCGAAGCATCTTCCAGCCCTCAATGTTGCGTGGTCATCAGATGCTTCGGCATCTGCCTCAGCATGACAAAAAGCGCTACCGACCAAACTGGTACAGAGTCGTGTCCACACATTCCCACGGCCTAAACGATCAATCGATATGAAAGAGCACTCTATTCTCTGAGCTTTCCGGGATGGAAGCTGTTGCCGGCTTCCTCACCCCGGTCGCGATCTTCGCGCTGTTCACCTGGCGTCAGCGACTCGACGACAGTCTCTGCGCCGAGAAGTACGGCGAAGAGAAGTGGGCAGAGTACCAGGCACGAGTGAAGTACCGGATTCTTCCCGGCGTCTACTAGTACTAAGTCCAGACGGAACCGTCATACCAGCGACCCCAACCGTTACACCGGTGACCCCAGCCGTCATACCAGCAGCCCCAACCGTCATACCGGCGACGCCAGCCGTCATACCGGCGAAGGCCGGTATCCAGAGTTCGCGTCAGATCTAAGTATGACGAAACAGCCTGGCCACGAGAGCATCCACGTTGGGCTGACGTATACGAAAAACCCTAGAGCCAGAGAGCGCTCTGCTGATACCCGCCCGTCGCGTGGAGCGCCGTCCCTGACACCCAGCTCGCGAGGGGACTGGCCAGGTAGAGGACTGCGTGACCGATGTCTCTCGGCTGTCCCGCACCCAGGGGATATTGGCTTTGCCGGGCAGCAGTATGCTCTGGAGACCAGCCAAAGTCCCTGGACATGACCAGCCCCGGCATGATTGCGTTCACCCTCACGCCCCTGTCGGCCACCTGTGCTGAGAAGCCGGCGGTCAGGCCTATGAGGCCTGCCTTGCTGGCGTTATAGGCGGGAGAACCGTCCCTCCTTGCAACTCTCGCGGACTGGGAACTGATGTTTACGATGCATCCACTGCCGGCTTCCAGCATTGGCCTCAGAGCAGCCTTGGAGCAATAGAACACGCCGCTCAGGTTGACGTCTATGACCCGTTGCCACTCGTGGTCGGGAAGGTCCCACGCATATCCATCAGGGTCATCTATGCCGGCATTGTTGACGAGAATGTCCAGACGGCCATACTCCTCCAGCGCCAGGTCAATCAGAGAGTCGGCCTGCTGGGGACTGCTCGTATCCATGATCATGGTGGTCACCTGCCCACCTCCCTGGCGTATCTCTTCCGCCGTGGAGTCGGCTTCCTGAATGTCCCCGATGACGACGCTGGCCCCTGCCTCGGCCAGTACAAGCGCAATGCCCCTGCCGATACCCTGGGCCGCCCCGGTTACTATGGCCACCTGCCCATCCAGTCTTACGTCTACTGTCATCGTGCTACGTAACCGTCCTGCATACAGTGTGGAATGAAGAGGTCAGGGAGACTTGGTAACGTTTGGGTTAGACAAAAGACCCTGCCGACGCCCAGAGTAAGATCCACACTTCCACAGGTCAAGCTTTTTCGCGACACTCGAAACTGTCCCAGATTAGCAGGCGCCCTTTGCTGGAGCGCGGGCATCTTGCCCGCATTCGTTCGCCCTGAGCTTGTCGAAGGAAGCTTGCCTATTGAACCGCCTACTAGTCTGGTACAGCATCCGCTTGCTGCGCGACTTTGACACCTTCGCAGAATTGGTGATAGCCTCCGGCATAGTCCAGTGGGCTGTTACCGATGTGGGAGTCTTGCGAAGATTCCTCGCCCAGGGACTCTAATGCGCACCATGCATATACCCTTTACCAGCGCCCGAACGGGGCGAAGCCACCCAATCTCGCTGTACTATCGTGGCCGCGAGCGATACAGGTATCCCTGCGACCCTTAGCTGCTCCATCCCATCTATTGGGGTTTTCCGCCCTTTCTCCCGGGTCCCTGGCCTCAGCCTCAATGCCGGGTCAACCTGCGGCTTCTCTAAGCACCAACTGTTCCGTGACGCCCTGGATCGTTTGCAGCCCTGCGTCGTGCGGCGTACAGCCAGGTCAGAATTATCCTATTCACTCAGGGGAATCGTGTCGTCAGAAGTGTTGCGCACCTGTCCCGTGGAAGACTCCGAATCACCAACGGCAACTGACTCGTTGAGCACATCGGAGGAGCAAAACATGGTAAGCAGATTTTCTGAACAGGAGACCGAAGCATATTACGACTCGCAAGATGTCACATACCAGCTGGTTTGGGACGAAGATGGAAGCGTCCACTGGGGCCTTTTCGGCGAAAACGGCAACAAGGACTTCCTCACAGCGTGCGACAGGTTGAACCGGACGATGGCCGAAAAGGGCTGCATTGGCCAGGACTCATCGGTCCTGGACCTGGGCTGCGGCAACGGGACCATCGCCATCTGGCTGGCTGGAGAGACCGGCGCAAGGGTGACGGGCATTGACCTCAGCGGAGTCCGTATCGAAAACGCACTGGAGAAACGGGCTGCGCTATGCACCGAACTCAGGGACAGGGTAGCCTTCGAGAAGGCCTCTGCCACTGACCTTCCCTTCCCTGACGGCTCATTCACTCATGTGTGGAGCCAGGCCGTAATATACCACGTGCCGGATAAACGTAAGATCCTGAGCGAAGTCCACCGGGTTCTGGAGGACGGAGGGATTTTCGTGTTCGACGACCTGTTCAGACCTAAACGGGACATCACACCCCAGGCCCAGACCTACGTCTACGACAGGCTGCTGTTCGACACCGAATTCACCTTCGAGTCGTACAAGCAGGCCCTGAAGGACCAGGGCTTCGAAGTTTTGGAGGCCTTGAATGTGTCCCCACACCTGAAGCAGAGCTATCTGGCCTTGTCCGAGCGTACGCCGAAGGATGAAACTTTGGATGACGCCGAACACTACCAGTGGCTGACCACCGCCTACATCGAAACTGCCGCCTCCGTCGATAGAAACGAAGTGGGCTGGGGTCTCTTCATCTGCAGGAAGTAACATGCCAGACAGTCACAACAGAGTCCAATGGGTGTACTCCTCATCCACCAACCAGGAGTTGGAAGAGCGCTACGACCAGTGGGCAACGCAGTACGATAAAGACCTGGCTGAGGAGTTTGCCTGGAACGCTCCGCAGACAGCGACCGAGTTGTTCGCCAGGCATGTCCCCACCGGGACGAAGATACTCGACGCAGGAGCGGGGACCGGACTGGTGGGCGAATGTCTGGCGCAGCTGGGGTACCAGGACCTCCACGCCATCGACCTCTCTCTGGGGATGATGGAGGAAGCTCGTCGAAAGGGCCTCTACAAAGACTTGCGCCAGATGACTCTCGGGGAGGATCTGGGCTACGACACCGACTCCTTCGGCGCTGTAATCAGCGTGGGCGTGTTCACCACAGGCCACGCTCCGGCTCATGCTTTCGACGAGCTGGCTCGCATCACCAGGCCCGGTGGGTTCATAGTGTTCAGCCTGCGAGTGGACCTGTATGAAGAGGGTGGGTTCAAAGAGTATCAGGCGGGCCTGGAAGAAGCCGGCAAGTGGAAGCTGGCCGAGCTATCTGGGCCCTTCCACCCTCTGCCCAAGGGGGAGCCCGAGGTAATACACCGCATCTGGGCCTACCAGGTCACCGCCTGACGGCGTTCCTCACCGATTCAAGAGCCCGCACCGGGGCCTCAAACCAGCAGGTGCGAGCCGGACGGTTGCTCGCACCTGTACCGCGGACATACCATCAGGACACACGAAAGTCCGAATGGAGAAACGCGATGAACTATCGACCCTTGGGAAACACCGGTCTTCAGGTGTCCGAAATCGGGTTTGGCTGCGGCGACGTCGGCGGCCTGATGGTCCGGGGCGAGCGCATCGATCAGGTGAAGGCCGTCGCGCGGGCCATGGAATTGGGAATCAACTACTTCGACACCGCTTCGTCCTATGGCGGTGGCCAGTCGGAGACCAACCTGGGCCATGTGCTGAAGGAGCTGTCGGCCGACGTCTACGTCGGTACCAAGTTCCGGGTTACCACCAACGAGCCGGGGCACATCAGGGGCAACGTCATCGCCTCTGTGGAGGAGAGCCTTACCCGGATGCAGCGAGAGCAGGTCGATCTGATTCAACTTCACAACCATGTCGCGTCGACAGGGGGCGATGGCTCGGTCACTCCCGAAGAGGTGCTGGGCGAGGTGGTGGACGCGATGAGAGATCTGCGCGACCAGGGCAAGGTCAGGTTCTGGGGTATGACCGCGGTGGGGGAGACTGAGTCACTGCACCGGGTTATCGACTCGGCAGCCCTGAACTGCGTGCAGTCGGTGTACAACCTGGTCAACCCGAGCTCCGGATCGGATGTCCCGTCCGGATTCGATATGCACGACTTTGGGAACCTGATCGGGCGCGCCTCAGCCAACGGCATGGGAGTGCTGGTGATCCGGGTACTGGCGGCGGGAGCGCTGACCGGCGAGGCTGTGAGACACCCCGTCGCCGTTCCGACCGTCGCTCCAATAGGCTCAGGTCGCGACTATAATCAGGACCTGTCGAGGGCAGACGGATTCCGCTTCCTGGTACAGGATGGGCATGTGGACAGTCTTGTGGAGGCGTCCCTGCGGTTCGCCCTGAGCAACGCCGGGGTGAGCAGCGTGCTGGTGGGCTACTCGAGCCTGGAGCACCTTGAGCAGGCCGTCGACTACGCCGCCAGGGGGCCGCTTCCATCAGGGGCGATGACCCGTTTGCCAGGGGTCTGGGCCGGATTCGGAGGGTCATGATGAGCGTTTCGCTGGACTGGTTGGGAGTATCCACCTACAGGCTGGTCGTCGATGACCTCGTCATCTTCCTCGATGCCTACATCGACCGGAACCCGGCGGCGGCGCCGGTCGGCATTCGGGTAGCGGATGTTCAGAGGGCCGATTACGTCCTGGTGGGGCACTCCCACTTCGACCACCTCTGGGGAGCCGAGCGCATCGCCCACCAGACGGGCGCGACCATCGTCGGCTCCCACGAGTCGGTAAGGCTGATGGAACAGGAAGACGTGCACGGTGATCAGTTGGTCGCCGTGGCTGGTGGGGAACGGGTAAGGCTGTCAGACAGCGTAACGGTGCGAGTATTCCCCAGCCAGCACTCATGCATCTGGAGCACCACCGGGGCCTCGGGAGAAGTCTGCCTGGGAGACCTGGGACTGACACTGGACGAACGTGAAGCGAACCTCAGAAACTGGGCGGCCCAACGCGCCTCGTCCAACGTGCCGGGAATGGCAGAGGCAGAAGCCCACATGGTGGAGTGCGCTCAGCGGCCGCGCGGAGAGGGCGGAGCGCTGGCTTACTTCATCGAGACCCCGCACGGCAGCATCCTGTGGAAAGACACCTCGGGGCACTGGACCGGTATCCTGCGCGACCTTCGGCCCGACGTTGCGCTGCTGGCAGCCGCCGGCCGTGGCAATATAGACGGCGAGCCTATCCAGGGTACACTCGCGCAGTTCGTCGCCCGGGAGGCCGACCTGTTGCGTCCCAGGAGCATCGTGCTAGGCCATCACGACAACTGGAACCCGCCCGTCACCAGTCCCACAGACATGGAGCCCATAGAACGCGAGCTCTCCCGCCAGGCCCCCAACGTCGAACTGATCCAGATGGACTACCTTGAGGACTATCCTATCCTGGGCCGGTAAGATGGCAGCAAGAGGAGTGTAGATCCATGGCTGCAGAACCTGTTCACATGAAAGAGCTAATTTCAAGGTGTCAAGGCGTGGGCTGTGCCGGCAGACCAGGATACATGAAGCGCTACTTCTTCCTGGTCGACCGCCCCGACATCGGGAGCGAAGGCACCGTGTACTCATGCGACCACTGCACCCGCCTCCACATCCTCCAACCCGACGGCACCCTAAAGCCAAGCTAGGGCAGTTCAACCTGTCACCCCGGGGGAGGCAGACGACTGCCGGTCTGCTCTCTGTTCCATCCGCTCGTCGGCCACGTTGTCCCCATAGCACGGTAGGTCGAAATTCATGATATGGCCGGAACCATGAACATGGACTATGATGGATCCGCCTAGGGGAGGCAGCCTGTGGCGAGAGGAAAATCAGGCCAGATGCTTAGACTGACCCATATATTGCTGTCAGTCGTGCTCGCTGTAGTACTGGCCGGATCTGTTGTGGCCTGCAGCTCTTCGGAAGAAGACGCCGCCCCGGCTCCGGCGGCCCGGGCAGCCGCCGCACCTGCTGGGCAGGTTTCCGAGCAGCAGGCCCAGAGTCCGGCGCCTGCGCCTCCCGCTCCCGCGCCAGCCGCAGCCACGGAACCACCAGAGCAGGGGCCAGCCGGATTCGACCTGAATAGAGTGCAGACCGCCCTGGTGCAGCAGCAGCGTGTCATCATCAGGACCGTCGATCTGGAACTTGTCGTAGGGGACGTCGCAAGTTCAGTCGACGAAATTGCCGCAGTGGCGCGCCGGTTTGGAGGATGGGTCGTATCGTCCGAGAGGACTTCAAAGCACGATGCTATTGTGTCCGTGCGCGTGCCGGCACAGTCTCTCGACGAGGCGGTCTTTGGTATCAGGGAAGTGGGCATTGAGGTGGTGTCGGAGCTGTCCAGCAGCCTGGACGTCACGGAAGATTATGTCGACACGAAGTCGAGGCTGACCAGCCTTAGAGCCACGGAGCAGGCGTTGCTGAGCCTGTTTGAGCGAGCGGTCGAGGTAGAAGATGCGCTGGAAGTACAGAACCAGCTGGCCACCCTCCAGGCTAACATCGAGGCCATGCTTGGACGGATCAGGTACATGGAGGAGACGGCTGCATTCTCCCTCATAAACGTCAGCGTAGAGCTTCCTCCGACCGTCCTGCCTGTGGACGCGGGTGGTGACCGCGTGGTGAGGGCAGGGGAGCCGGCGAGATATCAGGCCCACTTCACTCCACCGCCAGGGATCGAGGAGTTCACGTTCAGCTGGGACTTCGGCGACCACTCATCGCCTGTCACAGGGACAGGACACGCTCCAACCACCGTCTCTGGTCAGCACGTGACGGCGACGGTCAGTCATGTCTACGAGAGCGACATCGACTCTCCATACATAGTCCGGTTGAAAATCACCGGTACCGGAGACGCGGGGCTTGCAATTGGCTCCGCCACGCTCAGGACGACCGTCAGGAAGATTCCGACCATCGAGGCGTACGCCGGGTCCGACCGCACAGTCGAACAGGGACAGAGTGCCGAGTACACGGCCTCCTTCACGAGGTCGGATGAGCTGGCCAACTTCCGTTACACCTGGGACTTTGGCGACGGTACCGCCCCTGTGACTGGTAGCCCCGAGCCGGGCGAGTCCAGGATCACTGTCACGCACGCATTCGACAACCATCGCCCGCAGGCGTACCGGGTTGCCTTCACCGTAACCGCGGACAGCGACGCGGGTGAGGTCACCGGGTCGTCCGGTTTCGGAGTGCGAGTGGAGGAGTCGGAGGGACTGGTAATCGCCGGGTGGAGCGCAGGCAAGAACTTCAGGGAAGCGAGCAGGGCGCTGTCCGCTGTGCTGCAGGTGATCGGGACCGTGTTGATATGGGTCGCTACGTTCAGTCCGATCTGGGCGACCATCGCAGTGGTCGTCTTCGTGGTGGTCAGATTTAAAGACCGCCCCTTAGTAAGTCCAATTGCAAGGGTCTTCAGCAGCAGCCCCAGTACCCCAAGACGGGTCGAAGCCGAGGCTGAACCCAGCTCAGAAGCGCCGACCTCTCAAGAGGACGAGGTTGCCGATAGTGAGCCGCAGAGCAGAAGTGACTAGGGATACCTAGTACCGGTTCCAGTAAATTATGGTGACTATGATCGTTCGTCCTGAGCTTGTCGAAGGACCGTATGCCAGCCAAGCTATTCTGTTAAAACCATCTGGAAACGGCAGTAGCCCGGATCTGCGACCCCCCGCCCCTAGACCTCCCTGAACTCGACCACCCCCGCCGACCCGAGCGCGTTGGGACCGTCGTCGTCTGGGCCTGTCGGGCCTCCGCGCCGCGCCTTGCCGCTCCAGTCCTCGATCTGTACCTCTTGGCTTCCCTCGGAATTCTAGACCTAAGCCATCCCACTGTCCGCTCATCCCAGTCGATGCGTATAATCAACACTGCCGGTACACGCCACATCAGGACACGGGACATCAACTCATGACGCAGACCTTACAAGAGACTCTACCCGACGAGAGAGGGCGCTTCGGCCAGTTCGGAGGCAAGTTCGTGCCCGAGACGCTCATGGGCGCGATCCACGAGCTCGAGACCGAATACCGTGCCGCCCAGGCCGACGAGGAGTTCCAGGCCAGGCTGCAGAGCCTGTCCCGCGACTACGTCGGCAGGCCCACGACGCTCTACTACGCCGAGAACCTGACACGAGAGCTCGGCGGAGCGCGCATCTTCATCAAGCGCGAGGACCTCGCACACACCGGCGCACACAAGATCAACAACGCGCTCGGACAGGGCCTGCTCGCCCAGCGGATGGGCAAGCACCGCATCATCGCCGAGACCGGCGCCGGGCAGCACGGCGTCGCCACCGCCACCGTCTGCTCCATGCTCGGTCAGGAGTGCATCGTCTACATGGGCGAGGAGGACATCCGTCGCCAGGCGCTCAACGTGTTCAGGATGAGGCTTCTAGGCGCAGAGGTTAGGTCAGTAACCAGCGGCAGCCGCACCCTCAAGGACGCCATCAACGAGACGATCCGCGACTGGGTCACCAACGTCGAGACGACCCATTACACCATAGGGAGCGTCGTCGGCCCGCACCCGTATCCCATGATGGTGCGCGACTTCCAGGCCATCATCGGCCGCGAGGCCCGTGAGCAGCTGCTGTCCACCGTAGGCAGGCTGCCCGACTACGCCGTCGCCTGCGTCGGAGGTGGTTCCAACGCGATGGGCCTGTTCTACGAGTTCGTCAATGACGAGAGCGTGAAGCTCGTCGGTGTCGAAGCCGGAGGACTCGGAGTCGAGACCGGCGAACATGCCGCGACCCTCACCGCTGGTCAGGTCGGAGTGCTGCACGGCAGCATGTCGTACCTGCTCCAGGACGAAGACGGACAGGTCCACGAGCCGCACAGCATATCCGCAGGCCTCGACTATCCTGGCGTGGGACCGGAGCATAGCTGGCTCAAGGACACGGAAAGGGCAGAGTACGTGAACGTCACCGACGCTCAGGCCCTCGAGGGCTTCCAGCTTCTGTGCAGCACCGAGGGCATCATCCCCGCGCTTGAGCCTTCACACGCGCTCTACTACATCTCGCAGCTCGCTCCCAAACTCGACCACGAGCAGATCATCCTGCTTGGTCTCAGCGGCCGTGGCGACAAGGACATGGACACCGTAGCCGCCCAACTGAATGTGGAAGGAGTCTGACCATGAAGATGACCGTCAAGATACCGCTGATAGCGACGGTGCCGCTGGATTTGGAGCCGCAGCCGGAGGGCGGGTACACAGTAACGTCGCCCGTGATCCCGGGGATGGTGACGGAGGGCGATACGGTCGAGGAGTGCCTTGTAAACGTCTCGGACTGCTTCGACTTGATGCTGGAGATATACGAAGACGAAGACAAGGCTTTTCCAGAAGGCATGATCGTCGTGGACACTGACAAGCCTGTCATCCCCGCAGAGACAGCGGACACTGATGAAGACAAAGTGATGGTTGCGGATTTGTGAGATATAGGGAGGTCGTCCGAAAGCTAAGACGACTCGGCTGCCTGGAAGTTACCAGGAAGCGGCAGAGCGGATCTCATAGGCGGTGGTCCAACCCAGCCGCAGGTCAAAGGGCTTCTATACCAGACCATGGTCGCCATGATCTGAAGATCGGCACCCTGCGCTCCGCAATCCGCGACCTCGGCATCGACTGGCAAGAATTCAACGACGCTTAGAACTTGAAACGGCCGCAGTCGCGCCCCGGAGGGATACACCTTGGCGAGTACCAACCAGCAGACCCCAAACATCATCTTCATTCTCAGCGACGATCAGGGCGCATGGGCGATGGGCTGCGCCGGCAACGACGAGCTCGACACGCCCAACCTCGACCGCATCGCTACCACCGGAATCAGGTTTGAGAACTTCTTCTGCGCCTCTCCCGTCTGCTCCCCGGCCCGAGCCTCCATTCTCACCGGCCAGATACCGTCCCAGCACGGCGTCCAGGACTTCCTCCGAAAAGGCAACTCCGCTTATTCGTCTCGGGACGGCGTCGAGATCGAGTACATGCGCGGACGCAGGTCATATATCGAGGTCCTTGCTGAGAACGGCTACTCCTGTGGACTGAGCGGTAAGTGGCACCTCGGACGCTCCGCGCTGCCGCAGCTTGGATTCGACTACTGGAACGTCCACGCTGAAGGCGGCGGCAACTACTACCGCGCACCCATGATCGAGGACGGGGAGTTCTACCAGCCCGACGGCTACGTCACCGACGTCATCACCGATCACGCCCTCGAGTTTCTCGACACGCAGCTCGATTCCGACGCCCCGTTCTCGCTGAACGTTCACTACACGGCACCGCACGCGCCGTGGGGTAGGGAGCACCATCCCGCAGACGTCTTCGACAGGTATCACGACGAGTGCGCCTTCGACTCCGTCCCGGACGAGCCGATTCACCATAGGCAGCTCGACAAGGAACCCGGCGCTGCCACCCTCGGCGACACTCCTGAGAACCGCAGGCTCGCCCTGAGCGGCTACTTCGCCGCGATCGAAGAGATGGACAGGAACATCGGACGTCTGCTCGACTGGCTCGAGGAGAACGGACTGCGTGAGAACACCATCGTTGTCTTCAACGCCGACAATGGCATGAACATGGGCCACCACGGCATCTGGGGCAAGGGCAACGGCACCTACCCGCCCAACATGTTCGACACCGCAGTAAAGGTCCCGACTCTGGTCTCCAGGCCCGGACACGTACCCCAGGACCTCGTCTGCGACAGGCTGCTGAGCCAGTATGACTTTATGCCCACGTTCCTCGGATACCTCGGATTCGAAGCCGACTCAGACCAGCCGCTTCCCGGCAGGGATTTCTCTCCCGTACTCAGGGGCGAGTCGATGGCCGGAGACACCCCAGTCTACGTGCTGGACGAGTACGGCCCCACTCGGATGATCCGCACACAGCGCTGGAAGTACGTCCACCGTTACCCCGACGGCCCCAACGAGCTGTACGATCTCGTCAACGACCCGAAGGAGACCCGCAACCTCGTCGACGACCCCGCATACGCCTCGCGCGTCTCAAGTCTGAGGTCCGACCTCGAAGCCTGGTACGACACCTACGTCGACCCCCGCATGGACGGCGCCAAGAACAACGTCACCGGCCGAGGCCAGATCGGACTCGCCGGCTCCGAAGACTACCCCAAACCCTTCGCAGACGACATAGTCCTCTTCCACGACCGGTAGTGACAGATCCTAGCTCCCCGTCGACAGGTAGTGCCGCACCCCGAACTTCCACACCTGTAGCGCCACGAGCAGGAACCCGACCCCGATAGCCGGGCAGACATACCCGAACCACACCGGCGACCCCAGCGGGTCCGCCACTCCCATGATCGCCAGCGATGGGAAGTAGCTGACGCACGCCAGAGGCACCCCGAACGTGAATAACCGCCTGAACCACGGATGGTAGATCGAGATCGGGTACTGCGTCGTCTCCACTCCGCCGTACGTGACCGTGTTCATGATCTCAAGTGTCTCCGTCGTCCAGAACGCCAGCGTCGCCTGCAGCACCACCAGCCCCATGAACAGGCATATGCCGCCCACCACCGTGCCGAGCATCAGCCCAACCTTTATCACCGACCAGTCCAGCTCGAGCCCGACACTCGCCCACATCAGCACGATCAGACCCTGCGCGAGCCGCCCGACGCGCCTCAACGTCAGCTCCTGACCGGCGAGCTGTAGCGCAGTCGACCTCGGCCGCGTGAGCAGCCGGTCGAACTCGCCCGACTTCACCATCGAGCCGAACAGGTCGAACCCCCTCGACATCGCGTCAGCAAACGCGAACCCGATGTTCACCAGCCCGTAGATGAAAGCCACCTCGTGCAACGACCACCCCACGAGCGTCCCGAACCGGTCGAACAGCACCAGGATCGCCACGAACTCCAGCCCCGTCGTCACCATGTACCCCAGCGCCAGCATGACGAACGACGCCCGGTACTGCATCTGGCTTCTGATGGACACCTCCAGGAAGCGCGCGTATATGTACACGGTGTTCAGCATCCCTGTCTCACCCAGGAAAGTAACATTAGCTCCCACCTGGGGTGGGTGGCTCTCACTTCTAACTCCTCTCCACTCACTCCTCGAGAACTGCACTTGTGCATTTCTCTCACCCTCCCTGGACCACCAGCCGACGCTGCCCCAGCGACAGCAGCCAGCGCCCGAGCAGCACGATCGCCGCGACCCACACCAGCTGGTGCGCCAGTTGCAGCGGCAGGTCACCCGCCGGGATGTGCCCGAGGTAGAACCGGTACGGCGTATCCACCAGCCCCCTGAACGGCAGGACGTTCAGCACAGTCTGCGCCCAGTCCGGGAATAGCGGGATCGGCACCAGCATCCCCGACAGCAGTCCGACGACTCCCGGCGCGAGCGCGAACACCCCGTCGCCCGAGATCGTCCACATCATGGTGATACTGAACAGCGTCGTGATCGCGCTGCTCAGCAGGATTGCCCCGATCATCGACGCCACGAACGCACCGGCAGCGCCCCACGAGTCCGGTGGGTTCATGCCCATGAACAGTCCCGCGAACGCGATCAGCGGTGCTGCCCTCAGCAGCGTCGGAGCAGTGCGAAACGCCAGCGCGCGACAGTACCAGAAGCCGTACAGGTCGACCGGCCTCAGCAGCTCATAGCCCACGTTGCCCGTACGGATCAGCGCCCGCAGATCGTTGTCCTGGTTCCACGGCAGCATCGCGAGAAACGCCTGCCCCAGCCACACGTACGTCAACACGTGGTCGAGTTCCATAGGCTGCTCAGCGGTCGTCGACCGAAAGAACGCCTGGAAGGTCATCACCCGGATCAGCCCCCAGAACACCTGCGTGCCCAGACCCGCAAACGCCGCCGCCCTGTACTGCAGCATCGCCCTGAACTGAGCACTCAGCACCGCCCAGTAGCTAATCATCGTTGGGTACGCTGACGTACCCCCTCTCCCTCAGGGAGAGGGTTGGGGTGAGGGTGAAAAGCACCAATACATACACCCTTGCCAGAGGCACGAATCTGCTTGCACCCATGCGGCTCTCACTCCTCACTCCTCTTCGCTTACTCCCCAAGTCGTCATTCCCGCGAAAGCGGGAACCCAGAGGGGCTAGGGGGCGGCTCTCACTACTCACTCCTCTTCACTCACTCCTTGGATGAAGCCTCACCCTCATAGATACCCGCAACGATCTCCTCGATCGGCGGATTCTCCACGAACAAATCCCGCACCGGATGCACCGACGTCACCCGCCCGATCAGCTCCGCCGCCGATACCGACTCCGGATCGAAGCTCAGCGCCACCCGCCGCCCGATTCGCTCCGTCACCCTCGCATCCGGGTCGGATATCTCGTCGCCCTCATCCACGAGTTCCACGACGAGCCGCCGCTCGTTCGAAATCCGCCGCCGCAGCTCGTCCAGCCCACCATCCGACAGTATCCCCTGTCGCACAGCGCCTCGATGTCGTCCATGTCGTGCGTCGTCAGGATGACCGTGATCCCGCGCTCCCTGTTGAACCGCCGGATGAAGTCCCGGAACGCCAGCTTCGACACCGCATCCAGCCCGATCGTCGGCTCGTCCAGGAATAGGATCGACGGCGAGTGCAGCAGCGCCGCAGCCAGGTCACACCGCATCCGCTGACCCAGGCTGAGCTGCCGCACAGGCACGTCCAGCAGCGACCCCAGGTCCAGTACCTCGATGAACTCGTCGCGGTTGCGCGCGTACACGTCACGCGGCACCCGGTAGATGTCCCTCAGCAGGTCGAACGACTCGATCACCGGCAGGTCCCACCATAGCTGCGTCCTCTGCCCGAACACGACCCCGATGTCCCGCACGTGCTCCTGACGCTCCCGCCACGGCACACGCCCGAGGATCTCGCACCTGCCCGAGTCCGGCACCAGGATGCCCGAGATGATCTTGATCGTCGTCGACTTCCCAGCGCCGTTCGGCCCGATGTAGCCCACCAGCTCCCCCGGCTCTATCGAAAACGACACCCCATCCAGCGCGTCGATCGTGTGGTACCGGCGGTGGACGACACCCCGCAGCGCACCCACCAGCCCCGGGTCGCGCTCCCCGATCCGAAAGCGTTTGACGAGGTCCTCAACAACAATCTGAGACATAACACCACGCCCACACTGCTAGGGAAAAGCCAAATCCTACACGACCCACCAGCAGCATTGTAGGGCCGGTTCGCGAACCGGCTCTCTCCCCACATGGATGGACAAAGGAGTTGAAGACAACCATGAGCACCAACCGACGGCCCCCTCTCCCTTGACGGGAGAGGGCTGGGGTGAGGGTGAAAACCCATCCACCGCATCACTAAATTCTTGAAACTATGATAAAATCTGCCCCAATCCCACCCGCCCCTCCGGGCTTGGGCCGACCCCTCTGTCCTACTGGGTCCTGTCAAAGGCTGATCCGCGAAACCCATCCGTCATTCCCGCGTTCGCGGGAATCCAGGGGTGGAGAGGGGCCACACAGAGCCCATCCGGAGCAGCGCCAACAGCGGAGTTTCGACATGGCTGGACATTCCAAATGGAAGCAGATCAAACACGCCAAGGCCGTCACCGACCAGCGCCGAGGCAAGCTGTTCACCAAGCTCGCGCGTGAGATCATCGTCGCCTCACAGCAGGGCGGCGGAGACCCCGACGCCAACTTCAGGCTCCGAATGGCGATCCAGCACGCCAAGGACAACATCGACCGCGCCATCAAGCGCGGCACCGGTGAGGGCGGCGACGGCGTCCAGATGATCGAGGCCGTCTACGAGGGTTACGGCCCCGGCGGCGTCGCCATCATGCTCGAGACCCTCTCAGACAACCGCAACCGCACCGTGTCCGCCGTGCGCACCACGCTCACCCGCGCCGGAGGCAACCTCGCCGAGGCCGGCGCAGTCTCCTGGCAGTTCGAGAAGCGCGGAGTGATAACCATCGAGGCCGACGATGACGAGGCCGACGACCTCGCCCTCGTAGCCATTGACGCCGGAGCCGAGGACGTCGACACCGACGACTCGATACTCCAGGTCTACTCAGAACCCAGCACCCTCGAAGATGTCCGAAGCGCCCTCGAGTCCAGCGACGCCTCAATCAGCTCCTCCGAGGTCTCCCTCATCCCAAGCCACACCGTAACCCTAGACACCCGCATGGCCGGACAGATCCTGCGCCTCCTCGACCAGCTCGAAGAGATAGACGACGTCCAGCAGGTCTACTCCAACGCCGACTTCCCCGACGAGGCCCTAGCCAACTACGAAGGGTAGGGGCGGCTAACTGCATCAGCCTAACGCTCACTGTCTGAACTCTGATTTATGTGATTAGGGGATTGTCATGATTACGTAGGTGGTCGGCGCACTTGGTTCGTAATCACATTAATCATTGAATCAGACGAATCAGAGTTCAGACAATCTCACCAAGCTCATCAATCAACCAATCACACGCCCCACCACCCGTATAAAGATCAACAGCCTCCTCGAAAAGGTCGGCTGATAGCATTCTACGCGGCGTCCTCTCTCCGACGCTGTAAGTGCTTGAAGGCCTGTCCGAGAAGCTCCCGAAGTTCCTCCGCGATCTCCGGATGCGGGTCTCCTGCCAATGCCTTGCAGGCAAGTTGCTCAGCCTGTCGAAACCGGTTGCTGTTGAACGCCATCCATCCTGCGCTACGGTGAAGTACTGACCACGTGGGCTCTGACGGATCACCTTGCTTTTCCATTTCCTTTATGGCAGCAAGCTCCAGCTCCAGCGCCTCCGCGTAGCTTTGGACAGTCAGGTCCTCGTTGCCCTGACCGCGTGCGAGGATAGCCGTTTCGACGAGATTCATCGCCCGATCATGTAGTTCCTTGGCCGTACTCATTTCTTCTGGACCTCGTCAGGAAGAAGACTCAGGACGTGAGCGGCTTCGACTCGATAGGTGGTTGTTAGAATCACGTGGCGCGACCTAGTGCCCAATAGAGATTGTCTGGGCCTTCCCCAACGTTAAACACTTCTGAAAAATGTTTAGGTTCACCATTGACGAACAGAGCAATGTCAACACGGTATAGCCCGCTCTCTAACTTGATCGCCTCTTGATTTTGGCTTGCTGGCAGGAAGGCAGCATTTGATGGTCGATCCCAAACCACCGGCACAATACTGGCTCCGACGCTGAAAGTAGGTGGTAGCTCAATTTGCATGCTTACAGCATCGCCCGCGTAAATTGGGAGTTGCCTTACGGGAAGTATGATTCTATGGCTTCCTTCCTCCGAGACTCGATATTGTGCATGGACGCTCTGAAAAGACTCGCGATGAGCGAGCCTCTTCAGAAACCTGTGCCTTATCGGCGGATTCTCTAAGTAGACGATCAAGCATCGATCACTACCTTCAGTATGTAGTTCAAAATTAGTTTTGAGGCTGGGCCTCCCCCACACTGTCTGGGCGAACGGTCTTATCCCCATCGCGAACGCCAATACACCGAAACTGCCCATGATAATGCAGGCCCAGTCCCACCACTGCATGAAGTCATGCTAGCACACGACTCTTGAGGAACAGGCCAGGTGCGGTATGACCACACTCTATCGATCGGATACCTGAGTGAATACGAGGTATCAAATTTCCTGGACTCGGAACGAACTGATCACCCGCTTCGAAAAGAAGATCCAGGACACAATCAACCGCGTCTGGGCCGAGTGACAACCGCCACAACAAACACCCACTCCCCCTCCAACAACCCCTTAGCGCCCCTTCGTGCCCTTAGTGGATAATCCCCCTTGACCCAAACCCCACAGCAGGTATATCATCCTTAACAGAACATCAGTACTATTCCAAATTCACCATTCCCAATTCCAAATTGACCCTAGCAACCATAATCCACGACAGGACCAACGACGGGACCTCCATCGTCGAGTTCCTCTTCGCCGTCATGCGCGACGAACTCGACGGCTTCAAACCCTGCCACAGGCTCGACGCAGCCAAACTCCTCGTCAAGTACGACCGTGACGAGGCTCGAAACTATCTCCTCGATTACCCACCCGAACCGTCCCAACCAGGACTCGACTCCCGCTCACCCGTCGACACCTACTTCAATCAGAAGCTAGCCAAAGTCATCCAGGAGTCCACCGACGACGGACGCACAGTCTGCCGATTCCTCATCAACGTCATGGACGGAGCCCTGAGCGCCTTCAAACCCCACCACAGGCTCTCAGCAGCCAGAGAACTCCTAGAAAACATGCCACCCCCCGTCGTTCCGGCGAAGAACCTGATCACACTCGAGGAGACGCGACTGTAGGGGCGGTTCGTGAACTGCCCTCTCCCCGTCGTTCCGGCGGAGGCCGGAACCCAGAGGAGGGAAGCGAAGGTGGCACTCACTCCTCAACTCCACCTACCCAACCAACAAAATCAGAGAAATCCCCCAATCCGACGAATCAGAGTCCAGACAATATCACCCCAGATGAAGACGACATCCCCTGGGACGAGATCAACAAGATTATCGACGACGCCATCGAAGAATCAAACCGCATCCTCGCAGAGCAGGGCATAGACCCAGACAACCCTCCCTACGTCCCGGACTACTCGGCATTCGACTAGGCAATGGAAAACTCCGACAGGTGGTTCGAGGAGTGGAAGAACTCGATCGACCCAGAGGAGTACGAGGCGGTCATCAAGGAGACAGCCGAGAGGTTCGACGCCAAGATCGACAGACGCATCGAACGTCGCAAGCAAATCAAAGCCGATCGCGAACGCCGGGAGAAAGAAGAAGCCGAACGCGAGGCAGAACGAGCCAGGGCCAGAGCCGAAGCTAAGGCCAAGGCCGACGCAGAATCCGCCGCGGCAGAAGAGGAAGAAGCCCTCGGCCCTCCGCCAACCAAAGAAGAGCACGAGTTGGTCTCGGCCACACCCAGCATACCCGGCACCCCAGGTGCAAGCTGCACGACGGCCCAAAGCGCTACCCCGAAGACGACCGCAACAGCCCCTACTACTCCAGCGGCCGAGCACCCCCCGGAGCAACCACCACCTCCGACATCATGGGCATCCCCCACCACTTCTGACCCCGCCGGTGAACCGGGTCGCTACATGAGATGTCTATCCACGAAGGGCGCGAAGGTGCTCGAAGGATGTATTGAATTTGACTACGCTGGTTCTAACAGGCTGCTGAAGAACGGGTTTCAGGGCGGCGTAGTGAGCGTGGCGGTCGCGTAGGAGCGCTCATTCGGACGAT
>JAGWBK010000043.1:9514-32603 GCA_021295915.1 Dehalococcoidia bacterium | reverse complement strand
CCAGTTTGGTAGGCGAACATTTCACCCTAACCCCCGGATCAAGTCCGGGGCAGGCTCTAACCATCTCCCTGAGGGAGCTTGCAGGGGTATGTAAACCGATAGTTCGTTCGTACATGGACTCTGGATTCCGGCCTCCGCCGGAACGACGGTATGCGAATACCTACCCCTCTCAGCCCTGGGGGAGCTTGCAGGGGTATGTAAACCGATAGTTCGTTCGTACATGGACTCTGGATTCCGGCCTCCGCCGGAACGACGACTTGCGAATACCTACCCCTGTCAGCTCCCTGAGGGAGGGGACTTTCGATACCGGGGCGTGGCGCCGACTAAAACCGTTACAGGCTCGTCGGCTACAGATTTGACGCAATTTACTCAGGAGCGGAGAACGTGATGGAGAACATGAACAACGATCAACGTCGGAAGTTGATGATGTGGAAGCTACTAGACTACCTGAGAGATGAGATCGACCCTAATCAGGTCATTGACATCTGGGTAACCCCACTGGAGAACTATCGCGACATCGCAGACAGAAATGCCGACAGACTACCTAGAGAGCTGGCTGACCAGTTCAAGGACATTCTAGCGAGCGACGGACCATACCACGATCCGGTTCTGTACGAGTTTAGCGAACTGACCAGATGGATGCTGGCGTACTACGGAGACGTGACCACCAATCTGTTCCCTGATCTGGTTGATCATGTGGACGCTGAGAAGGTCAGAGAGACAGTGGCCGAGTCGAGAGAGCGGCTAAAGGACTCGGCGACCAGATTACTGGAAGCTCTCAACACTGAGCCAGTGGGAAGCTGAGATGGGCTTGGGGGGAGTGAAGGGGGTTGGTAGGTAAACATGCGCTTAACCCTCACCTCCGGACCAAGTCCGGGGCAGGCTCTTCGCCGTTATGACGAGATAGAAGCGCCTATCAATCTGATACAGGCTCCCTTCGACAAGCTCAGGGCGAACGGATGCGGGCGAGACGCCAGCATTCAGGCAGCAAGCCGTGTTATAATCGTGGCTCGTAGGGGCAGATGCTTCCCCGACAGTGTCGGGGCCTTTTAGCGTATTCGCACAATGGGCTGTCTGCCGCGTACCGAAGTTAGGAAATCCAGGCGCGAGGTGAAGATATTTGGCATATGTAACGCTTCGGGAAGGCGAAGACCCAGAAGGCCTTCTCAAACGCTTCCAGACGGGAATGCAGCGATCCGGGATCCTGCGTGAACTGAGAAATCGCCGGTTCTTCCGCTCCAAGGGAGAGCAGATGAGGCTAGACAAGCAGCGCAGCCTGCGACGCATCAGGCGCCGACGCCGTCGCTAGTCTCTGCGAGATAACTCCACTTAGCCTACCCAGAGGGGAACCGACGCACTGCCGCCCGACCTCAACCCCACCCCTCTGGATACCGGCTTTCGCCGGTATGACGGTGAAACAATGCGCTGACGCAACTGCGTCGGCGCTACTCCCACACCCACTCGGCGTCGCCGATACGGACTAGGTCCCCTGGACCTGCTCCGGCCTGCTCCAGCGCGGTGATCACGCCTGATCGCTCCAGCCGGTTGTAGAACTGGAGCTTCGCCGCCCAGTCGTCAGGGTCGACCATTCCAGCCATTCGCTCCGCGGGCGGCCAGTCGACGATGTACACGCCGATCTCGTCCTCGTACTCCACGTACACCTCAGGCCTGCGTCGCCGCGGCTCCGGCCGCAGGATCGGCAGGTCCTCCTCGCTGGAGTATGACGCGCTGAACGTCGGCTCCGGCGCCTCATGCAGCATCCTGAGAACACTGTCGAGCAGCGGCTGTAGCCCGTCGTGAGTCGCAGCCGAGATGAAGTACATCTCCCCGCCGTCCAGCTCCGACTCGAACGCCTCGCGTATCTCGTCCTGCAGCACCGAGACGTCGTCCAGGTCCAGCTTGTTGACCGCCAGCACCTGCGGCTTCGCGGACAGCCGCTCATCGTGCAGGCTCAGCTCCTCGTTGATCTGCCTGTAGACCAGCACGGGATCGTCGAGTGAGCCGTCGACGAGGTGGACGAGCACCCTGGTGCGCTCGACGTGTCGCAGGAACTCATGGCCGAGTCCGATGCCCGCGTGCGCACCCTCGATCAGACCGGGTATGTCGACCATGACGAACGTCTCGCCGTGGTGCTCGACGACTCCGAGCGTCGGGTCCAGCGTCGTGAACGGGTAGTCGGCGACCTTCGGCCTCGCTGCTGAGAGCGCGGTGATGAGGCTCGACTTGCCGGCGTTCGGCGCGCCGACGATACCGACGTCAGCCAGCAGCTTCAACTCCAGCCGCAGCGTTCGCGTCTCGCCAAGCTCACCAGCCTGTGCCAGTCGTGGGAACCTGTTCGTCGGTGTTGCGTAGTGAGCGTTGCCCGCGCCTCCACTGCCGCCGGCGGCAGCGAGCCACCTCTCACGCGGCTCGTCGATGTCGGCCAGCAGCACAGGCTGCCCTTCATCCTGCCAGATCTGCGTCCCGACAGGCACGGAGAGCGTGATGTCGCCACCGTTCGCCCCGTGTCTGAGCTTCCCGTCCCCACGGTGACCGTCTCCGGCCTTGAAGTACCTGCGGTAACGGAACGGCATCAGCGTGTTCAGGTTCGGGTCGCCCTCGATGTAAATGCTCCCGCCCGTTCCGCCGTCTCCCCCGTCAGGTCCACCCCGCGGCACGTACTTCTCCCGGCGCCCGCTGATGGCTCCATCCCCACCTTTACCTGCTGTTATATGGATAATGACTCGGTCAATCATAGGATCAGTATATCTAGTAACAGTAATAAGGGTGTGGATTACGGGGATAACGTGTCATGTGGCGGGACAGATCAGTCTGTTCTGAGCTGTATGGCAGCCCCCTCCCGTCATTCCGGCGAAGGCCGGAATCCAGGGGGCGGAGGTGTCCTTCGACAAGCTCAGGACGAGCGAATTGTTGGTTTACCTACCTCGTGAGTTGAGGGAGAGGAGTTATTTGGGTCTCTGCGACAGCGGCAAGGCAGTCGGCGATGGGTGGCTGTTGATAACCTGTAGACAACTTCGGAATGTATGAGCGACGTGGTGTTCATAACTGTGCTAATACTAGACCAAGCGGGCGAGTTATCCACACCGCGCTCTAGTTATCCCCAATAACTAGCCAGTTATCCCCATCTCTGAGGCCCCGAAATTCATTTCTTGACTTGGTGTGGGATGAAAAAAGGACTAGGTTCCGACCGGAACTGATGGGCGACTAGGAGGCAGCCAGCGTCTCGCGGATGTTGATCACGTCGCGCCGGAGGCTGGCATCGACACTGAGCTGGTTGGTGATCCTGTCGCAGCCGTGCCTGACGGTCGTGTGGTCCTTCCCGCCGAGTACCTGACCGATTGTGGCCAGGCCGAGCTGCGACTCCTCGCGCAGCAGGTACATCGCCACCTGACGCGCTTTCGCGGTCTTCTTGTCGCGCTTGCGGCCCTTGAGCGTCGCGATGTCCACACCGAAGTACGAGGCGACGGTCTCGACCACCACTGAATCGGGTATCTGTCGCTCCGCCGCGGTCTCGACCACGTCGGTCAGAGCACTCTTGACGAGATCGACGGTCACCGCCGTCCCCATGAGATCGGCGAACGCGAGCACCTTGTTGAGGCCACCTTCGAGCTCGCGGATGTTCTTGTGGATGCGCTCGGCGAGGTAGAGCAGCACGTCATCTGAGACCGCCTGCTGGGAGCCGTCGGCCTTGGCCCTGAGGATCGCGATGCGCGTCTCGATGTCAGGCGGCTGTATGTCGACTACGAGACCTCCGGCGAGCCGGGACTGGATCCGGTCCTCTAGCAGTGCCAGAGCCGACACCGGACGGTCGGACGTCACCACGATCTGCCGGTTGGTCTGGTGCAGCGCGTTGAACGTGTGGAAGAAGCCCTCCTGGGTCTGGTCCTTCCCGATCAGGAACTGTATGTCATCGAGCAGAAGCACATCCGCGGTCCGATAGTAGTCGCGGAACTCGTCCGTGGTGCCGTCGCGAATCGCCCTGATGAACGAGTTGGTGAACTCCTCGGTGGTCGAGTAGATGAGCGACATGCCGCGAGCGGCCACCTGGTGACCGATGGCATGCATGAGGTGCGTCTTGCCCAGGCCGACGTCGGAGTACATGACGAGCGGGTTGTATAGCTGGCCGGGCTGCCGCGCGACGCCAAGGGCCGCAGCATGAGCGAACTCGTTGGACTTGCCGACGACGAAGCTGTCGAACGTGTACCTGCTATTCAGCGCCGGCGGACTCAGCCCGCCTTCCACCCATCTCTCCTGAGGGAGAGGGTTGGAGCCTGCCCCGTACTCGATACGGGGGTGAGGGTGACCGGTCCCTACGCCTGGATCTCCGGACTCACCCGACGGCGCCCAGGCGGACTCGACCGCGAATCGCACCTCGACCTCAGCCTCGACGACGCCCTCGACGGTCTGCGCGATGAGCGAGTACATCCGCTGCTCGAGCATCTCGGCCACGAACGCGTTGGGCGTGCCCACGACGAACTCGCCGTCAGCGTAAGCCAGGCCCGAAGTGTGCTTCAGCCACGTTGCATCTGCAACTGTCCCAGCACAGCCGCCCAAAGCTGCCCAGGGTCGGTAGAGGTCGCGACCATGATGCCCCCATCCTTGCGAAAGAGACTCGATAATATCACGACCGGGGCGTGGGCCCGCAAGGCGGATGTAGAGACGGTTCAGGCTATCGGATCAAACGTAGGGGCGGTTCTCGAACCGCCCTGTTACCTCGCTGCGGGCTAGCCAGTCCCGAGGAGAACAAGCCCAGTTCGAAAGCTATGGGCCCTGCCCATAGAACGCAAATGCCTCAGCCACCGAAATCGGGCCGTGCAACAGTGGCAGTAGTTTCTCCCTCATGCGCCTTGCCTGACTAGGCTTCACATCAGGATTGGCCAAGTATATCGAAGCGTGTCCGCGATTATCTTGAAGTGCTGTGTCGATAACCACGAAGGCTTGGATGCCATTATCCTGGACATCGCGTACCGCACGAGCTGTAAAGTAGGCTACACCTTCCGATTCGCGGGGAGAGCCTTGGAACGTCCTAGTAAGTGTCCGGCTTATGGTGTCCTCGACGAACTCCTGGGTGACGTACCACAGTCGGTTGACTGAAAACCCGCGCTCCTGCAAGTCCTTCAGTGAGATTGCAGACGGCTGAACCTGCCCATCTCTCACATGGTCTGGGTTGAACACAGATCGGAGGAGCGGTTCATCGTTCTCCACGACGCCGGGAGAGAGATCTGGTGCGGCACTTGATGTCTCGCCTAAGTGAGGAGAATGACAGGGCATAGACGGTCACGCCGATAAGAGCGACGCAAGCTCATCAGGGAGTTCAGACGCTACAGGAACATCGTCTCCGAAGAATTCCTTGCCGCCGCTGTCGCAACCGTAGAATGAAAATGTGCCGGTGCCGTAGAAACCCAGATCGATATGGATTGCTCCACCGGACCAGGCGAAATTCACTTCACCGTCATCAGCGAGCGAGATGTATGGTAACTCCTTCAAGTCCTCTGGCAGGAGGTTGGTGAACTGCCAAGCGTCCTCAAACGCTTTTCTACTTGGCCAATCTACCTCTGGGAGCCTTTCGTCCTCAGGGGTCAGATACAGGTCGGCCAAACGTCGCAACAGGGACCAGACTCCCTGTTCGATCCCATTGCTAGGTTGAAGGGTCTCGGCGGAGAGGGCCGATATACTTGCGAAATCAGGAAGTGCAGACGTGCTCATGATGCTAAATCAACTCTAACCTCATTCCTGATCGTAGTCAATCCTTATGAGAGGACATCACTCGAGGCCCACAAGGAGGACGGGGGAAGTTCTAGGCCGTGTTCAGCCAGAGCCGAGATATATGAGCCAGAAGTAATATCATATGCGGCAAAGGTCTGTTTGCTCACTCCTACTGGGATTGTGGATTCTTATGCCATGAAAACACCAGTCACCTCATCCGTCATCCTGCTCGCCACCATAACGATCCTGCTCACCACAGCCCTGGGCTGTGACGTCACCTCGAACGAACAGCCCTCCGAGACGCCGCTGAGGATTGGCCTGCTGCTCAACTTCACTGGCTCCCCGGAGGCGTCGGCGGACAGACAGCGGGCTTTCGAACTGGCGATCCAGCACGTCAATGAGGGTGGAGGCGTACTTGGAATGCCGGTGGAAGGTGTCACCGCGGACGCCACTCAGGACCCGGCTGCTGCCGTGGAGGCGGCCCGGCGCCTTGTGGAGGTCGAGGGCGTTCACGCGATAGTCGGCCCCAACGCCAGCTCGGCGTCTTTGCCGGTCTCACAGAACGTGTCGGGGACGCTTGGCATTCCCACGATCAGCCCTTCAGCCACCTCTCCGCAGCTCACCGGTGTTGAGGACAGCGACTACTTCTTCCGCACGGCGCTCTCCGATGCTGCCCAGGGTCCGGTCCTCGCACGAGTGACCCGGGAGCGCGGCTTCGACAGCGCTGGCCTGATCTACCAGGACGACGCCTACGGCCAGGGACTTGCTGACTCCTTCGAGGAGGCCTGGGATGGGACGCTGCAGGTCGTCTCCGTCGCTGTGGGCCAGACCGGGTTTCTACCTGAGTTGGAGCAGAGTGCCAGTGCAGGCGCACAGGCGTTAGTTGTCATCGCATTCGAGGACATGGCCCTCTCCATCGTGCGCGAGGCCATCGACACAGGCACTTACGACGAGTTTGTCTTTGGCGACGCGGCCAAGAGGGCAAGCCTTGTCAGGGAGATCGGCGGCGAGAAGCTGGGGGACATGTACGGGACTGCCGGAGCTTCCTCGCCTGCCAACACCGCAACGGCTGACTGGGAAGCTGCCTTCATCGCTGAGTACGGCGAGCTGCCCGTCCTCGCATACGTCAAGGAGACCTACGACGCTACCGTGGCCCTCGCCCTTGCGGCCCAGGCTGCGGGCAGTCTCGAAGGAGCCGCGATCCGTGACCACCTGCGGGACATCGGCGCACCACCCGGCCGCACCGTCGTGGGCACTCCCGAAGGCGTTGCCGATGGGCTGTCCCTGCTCGCTGAAGGTCAGGAGATCGACTTCGATGGCGCTGCCAGTACGCTGGACTGGGACGAAAGCGGCGACCTCCGTCGAGGCTACATAGGGGTTTGGCGCTTCACGTCCGACGGACGTATCGAAGAATTGGACACGGTGTTCTTCGAGAACTAGGTGAACTCTCTTTGCCTCCCCCCGTGATACACTCGCCGCACTAGACATAGCGGGTGAGGTGGCCGGTATGAACGTCATCTGGATTGTGTCCGATACATTCCGCAGGGACCACGTTGGCGCCTATGGCAATCCGCGCATCCGCACTCCCTCACTCGACACGCTCGCAGCCGGGTCAGTCAGGTTCGACGCCCACTACTCCGCCGGCTTCCCGACCATGCCCACGAGGGCCGATCACCAGACGGGACGGTGGACGATGTCCTTCATGGGCTGGGAGCCGCTTCCCTCCGGTGTGACCACACTGGCCGAGATCCTGGCTGGACACGGCCTGCACACGGCAGCCTCTGTGGACACTCCCTACTACCTCAGGGACGGGATGAACTACGACCGGGGCTTCCAGTCCTTCTTCATGAACATCGGACAGGACTCCCTGTGGTCGCTGATCCCGGAGCCCGGCTATCACCACGAGGCGCTGGATGTCAGGGATGCGTGGCGCAGCGAAGCGGACAGGAACGCGCCGAAGACGTTCATGTCCGCCATTCAGTGGCTGGAGCGCCACTACAAGGAGGACTTCTTCCTGTATGTCGACACCTGGGACCCGCACGAGCCCTGGGACGCCCCTGCCTACTACACGGAGCTCTACATGCCGGACTACGACGGCGAGCTGGTGCTCCCGCTCTACGGCAACTGGCACGATATGCCCGGATACCAGGAGTCGCAGCTTCGCAAGGCGCACGCCACCTACTGCGGCGAGATCACGATGGTCGACACCTGGGTGGGCTTTCTGCTGAAGTCCGTTCAGAACATGGGGATCGAGGACAGGACGATCGTCATCTTCACCACCGATCACGGCTTCTACTTCGGAGAGCACGGCGGCCTCTTCGGCAAGATGAGCTCTGACAAGTACCCGGACGGGACGCTTCGCCCATACGACGAAATCGGGTCGATGTGGAGCTACTCTCCACTCTTCGAGGAGCTCGTTCACCTGCCTCTGCTCGTCCGCGCTCCCGGAGTGTCGCCAGGCGCCTACAGCGGATTGAGTTCAGCAATCGACGTGATGCCCACGGTGCTCGATCTGCTGGATCTGGACATCCCGGACTTCGTACAGGGCCGCTCACTCGCGCCCGCGATGCGAGACAGGTCACGGTCAGGCCGTGAGTACACGATCAGCAGCCTTCCCTTTGCCAACCCAGGAGACCCGGTCAGGTCTGTCGACAACTTCCTCCGCGACCTCAAGGACCCTTCCGTCACGACCGTTACCGCGGGACAGTGGAGCCTTCTCTACAGTCCTGACCCTGGGGTGTCCCAGCTATACAACCTGGAGTCCGATCCCCATCAGAATGACAACGTCATAGGTAGACACATGGACGTGGCCGGAGAGCTACACCGGCTTCTGGTGGAGTTCATGCGCGAGAACGAAGTGCCTCAGAGACTACTCCAGCCGCGGCTGGACCTGCGAATGTAGGGGACCAGAAGTCCCTTCTCCCCTACTCCCCCGGCCGCTCCGCCAGGGTGATGTTGGCGATCAGCTCTTTTCCCTCTCTAAGCAGCGTCACGTTCACTGCATCTCCCGGATGGTGCGAGATCAGGAACTTGGACAGCTCCCCTGTGTTGCGCAGCGGCTGGTCATCCATGCTCAGGATGATGTCCCCGACCATGAGCCCGGCGTCGTCTGCGGCGCTGCCCGGAAGCACCTGCCGCAGCAGGATGCCCTCGACCTCCGGATCGAGCCCGAGCTGCGCTGCAACCAGCGGATTAATCGCCAGGGGTAGAACGCCTAGATAGCCCCGGCGCACGAATCCCTGGTCGATGATCTGCCTTGCGACCTCCTGGGCGTCGTTGATGTTGATGGCGAACCCGATGCCCTGCCCTACGCTGACGACGATGGTGTTGATCCCGATCACCTCGGCGCGCGAGTTGACCAGCGGTCCGCCGCTGTTGCCAGGGTTGATGGAGGCATCGGTCTGGATCAGGTCCACGATCGTGGTGTTATGCGTGGTGTCCACCGCACGCCCCAGGCCGCTCACGACTCCCTTGCTCACCGTGGGAGCGCCGCGCAGCCCCATGGCGTGACCGATAGCGATGACGTCCTCTCCGACCTCCAGCGCAGACGAGTCGCCCAGACGTGCGGGCACAAGGTCCTCGACGCCCACGATCTTGATCACCGCGATGTCTGTCACCGGGTCCTGGCCGACGACCTCAGCCTCGTGGATGGTGCCGTCGCTGAGAGTTACCGTGATGTCCTGGCCAGCCTCCACGACGTGGTAGTTGGTCAGCACGTGTCCCTCGGGGCTGAGTATGACCCCGGTCGCGATGCCGCTCGGCGAAAACGGAGGGTTGAACAGGCCTGCGGTCGCGAGCTCGGTCGAGATGTTGACGACCGATGGCGCGAGCACCTTGACGACCTCGGTGGTCGGCATGGACACGGCCGTCGAGAGGGTTACGCTGGCCGCTCCCGAGAACCCAGTGCCTGTAGGGGCAGGTTTCAAACCTGCACCAGTCTCAACAGCGATCTGCGGTTCCGGGGTCTTGGGAAGCTCCGTCGCCGTCGGCTCTGGGGCCGGTGTGCTAGGCGGCTCCGGGGTTGCGGTCGGAACTGCCTCCGTCGGCGTCGGAGGAACGGTGGGCGACGGGTCGGGCGAGGACTGCACGACAGCCACAGACGCTGGGGTGGGATCAGGCGCCGTTGCACTGGCAGGCTCAGTCACCGCAGGGGCCTCAGGCGTGGACGCGACCACGACGGTCGCAGGCTCCACGGTGGCCTCGACCAGCTCTACCTCAGCAGGAGCCGCAGGCGCGGGCTCAGATCCGCAGCCAACCGCGACCAGACCGGCGACAAGCGCCAGCACAACCAGTATGGGAGCTATTAAACGTTTCAGCATGGTGAGCACCTATGTGACATTTCAGTCTGCAAGGGTGGACCGAATTTCCCAACTGCTATGTAGGGCCGTCGCGTAACGAGACCTTCGCCCAACTTCATCGTCCCTTTGCACATCTTCGCCATCCCCTTGACGAACTCCGCCATGCCATTGCCGATCTTCGCCATCCCTTTGCCCATCTTCGTCATCCCGGCGAAGGCCGGGATCCAGAGGACGTTATGCCAAAGGTTTCCACGTGCGAGCCCATGTAGAATCTATAACGCTCCTCCTTACAATCAGATTAGCATTTGTTCAAGAACAGAGAGACGGCAGACTCTGGGCTCATCATCCCACCACCCTCAGGCTGGCGATGGAAGTAGGTGTGTACAGTCAGGTACGAACATCAACCAATAGGCCCCCTCTCCCTCAGAGCCTGCCCCGGACTTGATCCGGGGGAGAGGGCTGGGGTGAGGGTGAAAAGGTCTGATCCCAACCAACTTGTAAGCACCCGCACCCAGAGACCATTAGCGAAGCAGTCCTACACCCCCTACAAGAACACCACGGAGACCAATTGATGGTGGATGAAATATCCCGTTACAACATGGGCCGCTGGAATGAACTCGCCGAGGCCGGAGTCGCCTACGCGCGCCCATACCTGGACCTCAACGAGGCCTCCGCCCGCGAACTGGTGGACCCGGACGGCATCATCGACGATTTCGAGGGCAAAGACGTACTGTGCCTGGCCGGCGGCGGAGGTCAGCAGTCTGCTGGATTCTGCATCCTCCGCGCGAACGTGACCGTCTTCGACATCTCGGAAGTCCAGCTCGAGCACGACCAGCAGGCGGCCAGCCACTACGGCCTCGACCTGCGCACGATCCAGGGCGACATGCGTGATCTGTCGGTCTTCGAGGACGATAGCTTCGACGTCGTCTGGCACGGCCACTCGATCAACTTCGTCCCGGACGCCAGGGAGGTCTTCAGGCAGGTCGTGCGAGTGCTGAGGCCCGGCGGCGTCTACCATCTCTCATGCGCCAACCCGTACTTCATCAACGTCGAGCCCGAGGACTGGAAGGGAGATGGCTACCGGCTCTGGGACACCTACGGCGACGGCGAGATCGAGATTGCCGATCCCGACTGGACGTTCTCAGACCCCGACGGCGTGGACCAGCGCGTCCGCGGCCCGAGGGAGTTCAGGCACACGCTCGAAACCCTCATAAACGGCATGATTGAGCTAGGCTTCAACGTGGTCAAGATCCGCGAGTTCGGAGACTACGACCCCGACACCGATCTCGAGCCCGGCACCTGGGACCACTTCCAGTCCATCGCCCCCCCATACCTCACCTTCTGGGCCGTGTACTGCCCACAATAGCCCCCTCTCCCTTGACGGGAGAGGATTGAGGTGAGGGTGAAGAGCCACGCTCACCCGCAACGGCCAAGCAACAGATCCCCTCTCCCTCAGGGAGAGGGCTAGGGTGAGGGTGAAAGGGCACGCTCATCCGCGAAGTCCAACCAACGGCCCCCTCTCCCTTGATGGGAGAGGGTTGGGGTGAGGGTGAATGCCCCTTGCCCTCAGTCCACGAAGAAAGCCCGCAGCTCATTCACCAGGAAGTCAGGGTTGTCCCCCGTAATCCCGTGACCAGATTCAGGCACATCCACCCACGTCATCGACGGCTGCATCTCGATCATCCGCGACTTGATCTCGCCTGAGAGGAAGTCGCTCTCGCCGCCCTTCATCTCCATGATCGGGCACGAGATCTTGCCCCACTGCTCCCACAGGTACGGCACCTCTTTTACTCCGAAGCTGCCGTTGATCCAGAACATGTCCGGGTCCGACTTCGTGACGTACTTGCCCGCGTAGTTGAGCCTGAGGCTGTGCTCGGCCTGGTGGCGGTAGTGGTCCTCGCCGGGCCTCGGATTGCCCTGCATCTGGATCTCGACGTACTCGTCGATGCTGCGATAGCCGAGGAGCCGCCTGTTCATACCGGAGATCTGGTTGCGCGCCGACACGACGCTCATCTCGGGGCCGTAGTCGAGGCAGACGAAGTGCTTGAGGTGGTCCGAGCGATCGCCGGCATAGGCGATCCCGTTGCGAGCGCCAAGAGACGCACCGACGTAGTCGCACGGGGCAATGCCGATCTTCTCAACGAACTCCGCGAGGTCGCTCCCGAAGTCTGCGACGCCGTAGCCCTCCCATGTGTGGTCCGAGTCGCCGTGTCCACGCTGGTCGATGGCGATCACGCGGAACTCCTCGTGCAGCGCGCGGGCGATGTGGTCCCAGTTGTGAGCGTTCCCACCCTGCCCATGTGCAAGCAGCAGGTTGCGGTTAGACGGTCCTCCCCAGTCCAGGTAGTGAATGTTGAGCCCGTTCACCTCAACGTTATGGTCAGTCGGCGTAATATCGGTCATGGCGTACTCCTGAGGGGACGTGCAAGTCCGCGTGAGCCCCGTTCGGTATAGTAGGGATATATTACACAGGGGCCCCTGTGTAGTTAAGTCCTGACGTTCTGCGTCCCAAGTGAGCTCCGGAGAACTGTTGGCATCGACGACCCCACACCGAATCGGCATCCTCGGCGGGACGTTCGACCCGATCCACCTCGGTCACCTCGCGATTGCCGAGGCTGCCCGAGATCGGCTGGACCTCGACAGGGTCATCCTGATTCCGGCTGGCCGACCGTGGCTCAAGTCCGGTCAGCAGGTGACGTCAGCCGACCACAGGCTCGCGATGGTGAAGCTTGCGGTCGAGGACAGGCCCGGACTCGAAGTATCTTCGATCGAGATCGAACGCCCCGGCCCGACCTACACGGTCGACACGCTCGCCGAGATGCGCGATGAGAAGGGCAACGAAGCCGAGCTGTACTTCATTCTGGGCATGGACTCAGTACGCGACCTCCGTCGCTGGCACGAGCCTGAGCGACTCTTCGACATGTGTACCGTAGTCGCCGTGCCCAGACCGGACAGTGTCGACATCTCGACCGCCGAGATCGAATGTGAGTTCCCCGTGGCACACGACAGGATCAAGACCATCCGCGGCCCGATGTTGGACATCAGCGCCACGGACATCAGGCAGCGAATCTCCGAGAGCCGCTCGGTCAGCGATAGCGTCCCACCACCCGTCGAGCAATACATCCACGAACACGGCCTCTATCGCGGGGGCGAGGGCTACTAGGTAGGATAGAGTCCCCTCTCCCCGAGAGAGGAGATGTAAGGGTACACGGACAGGCATCAGTACCAGCCAACAGGCCCCCTCTCCCTCAGAGCCTGCCCCGTACCCGATACGGGGGAGAGGGCTGGGGTGAGGGTGAATACTCCTTACCCAGCTATCGTCGAGGCCGTCTCGCCTTGTGAGCCCCCGGTTACGCGATTAACATGCACCCGAAACTCCAGGAGGCAAACACCCATGGCCAACCAGGTACTGACCCGATCCGTCCCCAACGCATTTTGAGACGGCTGAGCGGACTACGTCACCCGTGAGGTGAACGTCTTGGAAGGAATCATCGAAGTGACCTTCGACCTCAGCGACCGCATGGCAACAGTCACCTACGACACCGACGTTGCCGATGTCACCGCCATCACCGAAGCCATCGACCGCGCCAACGACCTCATGCGCCCCGAAGACGACAACGCCGAAGACGCCGACCGCGTACTGGGATGAGTAATCCCGTCGTGTAAACTGGAGGCCACACCTTCAGGATAGAGTTCTCTCATATCTGAGTCCTGGCCAATGATCGATCAGAAGACTTTGGACGATATAATCCGGCGCGTCGTTGATGCGGTCCAACCTGAGAAGATAATTCTCTTCGGGTCCGCCGCCCGGGATGGGCTCCACGTTGCCAATGACATCGACCTGCTCGTCATCAGGGACGGCAGGACTCTTGAACTCATGCGCAGCATCTATCGGAATTTGCAAGGCGTCGGGGCCGCAGTCGATGCGGTCGTCGTATCCCCTCAGGATGTCGAGCGATTCGGCGATAGCCATGCTCTGGTAATCAAGCCCGCCCTGCGGGAAGGGAGGGTGGTCTATGAATCTGACAGATCGCTTACCACTGGCTCGAAGAACAGTTACGACCAGGTTAGGCGAACCGCACCTTGAAGTCCGCCGGGTCTTGGCCGACGTGTTGGATGATGGTCTTGGCGTGCCTCAGGCAGTCCCTGGCACTGAAATTCAATTCGACATGAAGTTGGTTCACTATTACCGGATACACCATTGGCTTACCAGTTTCGTGAATTGCCTCTGCCGCTACTAGATACCGCTTAGCCGATGGACTTGATCTAATTGGACAATGAGCTTTCGTCAGGAGGTTGCCATTCGTCAGCCACCGGACGGGTTCGGTCATAAGCCGATTCCAAGAACTGATGGTGACGCTGGAATTGTCAGGGAAGCGGATCTCCGCAGGAGTGGGATGCCCTTTGACCCAAGAAACGTCCGATAGACTTTGCCAACCTTGCTGGTTTAAGACTTCGCTATGATGCACAACAGGTGGAGTCGTCTTGGCCACTGGTATGGGTATGGGTGCTGGACTGCTGTCAACTTGGATCGCTTGAGCAAGTATCGGCGAAGCACCTTGGGTGACGGTTCCAGATTGCACGCTCGAACGCCACAATGCCAGCGCCCTCAGACAAGACCGGGAAGGCGGATCGTCCGATAGGGAGAAGGTCGTTCTGGGGATGGTGCTGCCTGAATCAAACAGCTCCCAGCGGTTGCCGTCGGTCAAGAGGAAGTAGCTCGCTTGCGTATGGGCACAATACAGTATTCCCTGATCTAGAGCCCTTCCGCCCCGCAGAGACTCATCCAGCTTCTTGGACTCAACCACTATTGCAGGGTTTCCATCGTTGAAGAGAACGTAGTCCGCGATCTGGTTATTCGGCACCCGATACTCTGGCACTACCATACTAGGATCTTCGGTATCCCAGCCCAGTTCTCTCAGAAGGGGATCAATGAGTGTGTACCGGGTGAATGCTTCACTCTGGCTAAGAGCGGCATGATGAGAGCTAATGCGCTCTCTGAGCGTTTCAACCAGTTGCAGCAGGCTTTCGAGTGGCATATTCGGACTCCCAACCCGGCATATTGGGCGGATTGTAGCAAAGACCCTTTTCCAACGTTGTTGCCAAGCATTCGGAGTCTACAGCAGTCTGTACTAACGCAGGTTCTTCCTCATGTACACTTTATGCAGCCACCCTTGATCGGAGGTTTCTCATGAAGCGTACGATTACAGCCACATACAGGGACGGAGTGTTCTACCCCGACGAGCCCTGCGATCTTCCTGAAGGAGCGACCGTCGAGATTAGAGAGTTGCTGGGTGAGGCCATACCTGCGTTTATCGAAGATCCCGAGGAGCGAAAACGAAACCTCAAGGCTGTAGCTGACCGTATGAGGCAGAATCAGTTCAGTCCAGATGCACCTTCTCTGACTAGGGACGAGCTACATGAACGCCGTTGATACGAACGTTCTGGTGTATGTACACGATCCACGGTACCCAGACAAGCAGGCAATGGCCCATGCAGTGGTTTCGTCTCTAACGGACGGAATCTTGCTATGGCAGGTGGCCTGTGAATATCTTTCAGCAAGCAGAAAGCTGAGTCAGTTCGGATTCGACCGTACTGATGCGTTGGCGGACATACGAGGCCTGATGCGTTCATGGCGTTTGGAGCTTCCCCACTGGTCTATTACGGAGATTGCCGAGAACCTGTGGGGCCGCTACAGCCTGTCCTTCTGGGACAGTATGATCGTCGCTGCTTGCCTCCATGTGGGCGTTGAGCGACTGTACACTGAAGACTTCAGTGCCTACCCTCAAATCGACAGCCTTGAGATCGTCAACCCGTTCGCGGAGTAGGCGATCCCCCCAAACTGTTGACACACACAGGCACTCCCCCTACCATTGTGCTCACTGCTTGAATAATGTCCAAGACTGAGACAAGTTGCGCCCGGAGGGTAACGCATGGATTTTGCCTATCAGTACTCAGAAGACCAGGAAGAATTCCGCAAGGAAGTCAGGACGTGGTTGGAAGAGAACATTCCCGATGACATGAGAGCCCCCGTCGACCGGAACGAGCTCTCCGACGAGCAATACGCGTGGTGGCGGGACATGCACATGGTGCTGGCCGACAAGGGCTGGCTCTACCCGACGTACCCCAAGGAGTACGGCGGAGGCGGCCTCTCCGGCGAGCACGAGACCATCCTCCAGGAGGAGTTCCGACGGGCGCGCGTCGTCCCCGGCTTCACCAACAGCCTGGTCTTCCCGACGCTCCTCGTCTGGGCCGATGAGCCCCAGAAGGAGAAGTTCCTCAAGCCGCTGCTCAGCGCAGAGAAGATCGCGTTCCAGAACTTCTCAGAGCCCAACGCAGGCTCCGACCTCGCCTCGTTGCAGAGCCGCGCCGTCCGCGACGGCGACGACTTCATTCTCAATGGGCAGAAGATCTGGATCAGCGGCGTCGAGTCGCCTGACTACCTGTTCGGCCCGTTCATGACCGACCCGGACGCGCCCAGGCACCGCAACCTCGGCTACTTCATGGTGCCGTTCCCGGCAGACGGCCTTTCGCAGGAGCGCATGAACCTGCTCTCCGGCGACGACCAGAGCGTCTTCTTCTTCGACAATGTCAGGATCCCCGGCGACCACCTCATCGGTGGCGACCAGCAGGGCTGGCAGGTCACGCAGACCACGCTCGAAGTCGAGCACGGCGGACGCGGACAGGCGTTCCCGCGCGACGAGTCATTGGACAACCTGATGCACTACGTCCGCAACAGCGAGCGCGAGGGCGAAGCCCTTGGCTCCGACCCGATCATCCAGCAGGAGGCCGCGTCGGCGTACATCGACTCCCACGTCCACAGCCTGATGAACCTGCGGAACTACGGTATGTACCAGTCCAGGCAGGAGATGACCTACCAGGGCTCGCAGACGTCCATGTTCGGCAAGCTCTACAGGATCACGAACGCCGACCGCTCTCGCGACATCATGGGCATGTACAGCCTGTGCGGGACCGAAGAGCCGCGCGCACCCTATGGCGGCGAGCCTGAGGTCTACCAGCGAGGCAGCCTCGTGGGTGCACACCCGGCGGGCACCGTGGAGATCCAGAAGGTCATCATCGCGCGCCGCATCGGCATCAGCCGGACGCGTGAACGCGCAGCAGCCACTCCGTCCACGGCCGGAGTCGGCGGCGTCTAGCGTCTGACCTACACACCGGAAGCAAACCAAGGGCCTCCCACTTCAGGGAGGCCCTTTTCATTTGGTAGGTATGGAGCGCGGGCGTCTCGCCCGCACCTGTGTCGCGTTCTTCTCGAGCGCCACAAGCCAAGACGGGCGAGACGCCCGCGCTCCCAAACCTCGCAGAGCATCGTGCTCGGACAGGCAGGAATCTTTGTATAATGTGCGTTGCCGCAGCAAGGGTGCGCGGCAGGAGTCACAGGTTAAGGGGAGGGGATACGATGCCGACGATAGAAGAACGATTTGCGGAGAAATTCAGCGGCTCGGTGGACTGGCACAGGCGAGGAACGGAGCTCTTCGCGGGCGGTATTACACACCAGACAAGGTTCACGTCTCCCTTCGCTGTCTACATCGAGCACGGCCAGGGGCCGTTCAAGTACGACATCGACGGCAACGAGCTGGTCGATTACGTCATGGGCAACGGCAGCCTGCTGATGGGTCATAGCCCCGAAGACGTCACCGCCGCTGTAACGGCGCAGGCCGCGCGCGGCACACACCTCGGTGGCGCGACCAGCCACGAGATCAGGTACGCGGAGGCCGTCAAGAACCTGATGCCGAACCTCGAGCGGGTTCGCTTCACCACGTCCGGTACGGAGTCCACCTACCTCGCGCTGAGACTGGCGCGCGCACACACCGGCAAGACCAAGATCGTGAAGTTCCACGAGCACTTCCACGGCTGGCACGACTATGTGGCGCCCGAGTCCGGACAGGCGCTCGGCGGCATCCCTCAGGAAATTCTCGACACCGTGATCGTCGCTCCTGCGGACGCCGCCGCCGTCGACAGGATTCTCACGGAAGACAACGACGTCGCAGCTGTGATCGTGGAGTCCAACGGCGCCCACTACGGCACGTTCCCGCTGATGAACCCGACCTTCCTGCAGGACATCAGGGAGATTACGACAAAGCACGGCGTCGTCTTCATCATGGACGAGGTCATCACCGGATTCAGGCTCTCTCCCGGCGGAGCGCAGGTGAGATGGGACCTGGAACCCGACCTTACGACGATGGCGAAGATCGTCGCCGGCGGTCAGCCCGGCGCAGCAGTCGGTGGTCGCGCCGACATCATGGAGCTGATGGCATTCAGGGAGGACCCCGAGTGGGACACGATCCACAGGGTGCCGCAGGGAGGGACGTTCAACGCCCAGCCTGTGACCGCCGCTGCCGGCATCGCCACACTGGAAGCGATCGCGACCGGTGAGGTGAATGCAAGGGCGGACGCCATGGCCTCAACGAGATCTTCATTCGCAACGAGGTCACCGGACACGCTCACGGCATCGCTTCGATCATCCACGTCAATCTCGGCGCAGACTGCTCCTGCGACCGCGGCCTGTGCAACATGCCGTACCAGCAGATATACGACACGATGCCCGGGGAGACCACGAGGGCCCTTCGCAGGGCGATGCTCGTCAACGGCGTCGACATGATGGGAGGCCGCGCCTTCCTCGTATCGTCGTCACACGACGAAGACGTCGTCGACCGCACCCTCGAAGCCTTCTCCCAGTCGCTAAACGACCTGCGCGAAGAGGGCGTGGTGTAACCGACCCAGCGAACCGTGAACTGTCCTTCCACATGCTGTAGGGGCAGGTTTCAAACCTGCCCCTACTTCAGAAATACCCTCCGAGTGAAACGGACCGAACTTTGCCAAGATTCGACAACCAGGTAGCCATAGTCACCGGCGCCGCCACAGGCATCGGATACGGCATAGCCCGCCGTCTCGGGTCTGAAGGCGCGAGCGTCGTCATGGTCGACTTCGACGGCGACCTCGGCGAGCAGGCAGCGAGCGAGCTGTCCTCCCGTGGTACGCCGACGCTCCTCACACTCGGCGACGTGGCCGAGCCCGAGACCGCCGAGCGCGCCTGCCAACAGGCGCTCGACGAGTGGGGCAGGATCGACATCCTGGTCAATAACGCAGGCATCGGCGGCATCAACGGCAACATCTGGGAGCTGCCCGTCGAGGAGATGGACCGCGTCTACCGCACCAACCTGCGGGGCGTGTTCAGCTTCACCCACTCTGCCATTCCGCACATGCTGGAGCGCGACTACGGCCGGATCGTCAACATCGCCTCGGTCGCAGGAAAAGAGGGCAACCCTCGAATGGTCCCCTACTCCGCCACCAAGGCGGCGGTGATCGGTCTTACCAAGTCCGTCGGCAAGGAGCTTGCGGCCACCGGCGTCCGGGTGAACTGCGTTACGCCTGCGGTCGTGCAGACCCGCATCCTGGACGAGTTCACACCCGAGCAGATCAGCTACATGGTCGATCGCATCCCGATGGGCCGTACTGGAGAGATAGACGAGATTGCGGCGCTGGTTGCATGGCTGGCCTCCGAGGAGTGCTCCTTCAGCACCGGCGCCGTATTCGACATAACCGGAGGCAGAGCGACCTACTAGTCGCCGCCGCCAACACTGGAGGATAGATACCAACATGCCCACAATGCCCGCCGCGCTGGCAACCGGACTCGGACAGCTTCGATGTGACGAGGTCCCCATTCCTGACCCGGAACCCGGAATGGTCCTGGTCAGGACGACTCTCGCCTCGATCTGTGGCTCCGACCTTCACATCTGCTACATGGGCTGGAACGTGTACGAGTGGCCCCTGCCGCACGGCTACCCTGGCCACGAGGGCGTCGGCGTAGTCGTCGACGGCAGCGACACCGACTTCGAAGAAGGTGAGCTCGTTCTCACCGCTCCGAACATCTGGAACTCCAAGACCTTCGCCGGCTACCAGCTAATCGATCCGAAGTTCCTGCTCAGGCTGCCGACCGACACGCCGCAGGCGCACCTGCTGATGGCGCAGCAGCTCGGAACGGTCGTGTTCGGAATGCGCAAGCTGCCGTCACTCGTCGGTAAGACCGTAGCGATCCTCGGACAGGGCTCGGTCGGGCTGTTCCACGACTTCATGCTCAGGCGCATCGGAGCGCACCGCATAATCGCGATTGAACCCGTGCAGGAGCGACAGGAACACGCGAAGCGAATGGGTGTGGACGAGGTCATCGACGTCACCGGCCAGCGCGCGACCGACGCCGTCCTGGATCTCACGGACGGTGAGGGCGCCGACCTGGTGGTCGAGGGCGTGGGCAGCACCGATACGCTGAACCAGTCGTTGCAGCTAGTAAAGCCGCTCGGCAGGGTCGCAGTGTTCGGCCTTCCCCCGACGATGGACAGGGTGCCCTTCGACTGGGACACATTCTTCAGGAAGCGTCTGGACCTGCACACAGTCTTCGGCGCACAGGACGAGCCCGGACTGCCCGCATTCCAGCTTGCCGTGGACTTCATCAGAAGCGGCGAGATCGACATGGAGCCATTCGTCACCCACCAGCTCCCGATCACGCGCGTCCAGGAAGCGTTCGACCTCGCCGACACCAGAGGCGACGGCGCACTAAAAGTGTCCTTGACGTTCTAGGGAAAGTTTCCGAAGTCCCTTCCTAGGTAGACAACTGCTCTCACGCTTGAGTATGAGCCAACTGACCCCCTCTCCCTCAGAGCCCGCCCCGTACTCGATACGGGGGAGAGGGTTGGGGTGAGAGCCTGCCCCGTACTTGATACGGGGGTGAAAAGACCCGCCCGCAATCAACCAGGCGCCACCCACACCCCTCTGGATTCCGGCCCCGTATCAGGGTACGGGGTGACGTTCCTTCGCCAGAACGACGGTGTGTGAATACCCATCCCTTCTCCCCTGGCGGGAGAAGGTTAGGATGAGGGGGAATCGTAGTAACACCCTCACCTCAATCCTCTCCCATCAAGGGAGAGGAGGCCATAAGGAATTCCTAAACCCCAAACCCAGTCTGCAGCACTTCCCTGAACGACCGCACGATCCTGTCGGGCCGCACACTCGACCCGTCCGGCAGCCCACGCCCCCTGAAGTCGTGCCAGATGCCAGTGATCCCGAGCCGCTGCGGCGTCGCGACCTCCCAGTTGAGGTTGTCACCGATCATCCACGCCTCATCCGGCCGCGCATCGAGCTGATCGAGCGCGTGCAGGTAGACACGCTCATCCGGCTTGCCGACCCCGAACTCCTCCTCGATCATGATGAGGTCGAAATACCGCTCCAGGTCGAACCGGTCGATCTTGCTCCTCTGGATCGCCGAGTTGCCGTTGGTGATCAGCGCCATCCGTACCCCGGCTTCCTGAAGGGTCGCGAGCGTTTCAACCGCTCCCGGAAACGGCTGGACTCGCTTCTCGCGCTCACGTCCGTAGGCGTCGCCCATCGAGCGTGCGAGGCTGAGCGAATGGATGCCCATCTGCCTGAACGCGCCGATCATGATCTCGTGCCGTATGTTCGAGGTGCTCAGCCGGGCGCGCCGGTGCCGTCCCGGGTCGGACCAGAACCAGCGACGGTACGAGTCGATCCCGGCGACAAGCTGGTCAACCGTCCAGTCGGGAAGCTTGTCAGCATAGGCAGCGCAGACGGCCCTCAGGACGTCCCCCGAGCCCGGTTCGTAGGCCAGGATGGTATCGTCAAGGTCGACGAGCATCGCCTTGGGCAGGCTATTGGTGCGATGTAGGGTTGATTCTGGCTGCTTCACGTAATCTGTGTCCGTCATTCGCCGCGGCGAATCCAAGCGTTGAGGATGATGTCTGTATTGATAAAACTAGCTGGTAGTAGCGCTAGTCATCAGGCTTGTCGGCACACTGGCACAGCAGCCTGAGCGTCTCGAACGGGTAGATGCCCGTGTAGTGCGCGTCGCTCCAAAGGAACTGGACCGCGTACCTCCCCACCGATAGGTATTCCTCCGCCCTCAGGTCCGCCGGAACGCTCGCGGGATCCAGCAGACGCCGGTTGGTCCACTCCTCCACGCACTCCGCGCACCCGCAGTTCACACGCAGGAATGTCGCCGTGAAGTCCGACCACGTCACCCGCACATTCTGCCCATCAAGCTCGACACCCGACACACTAACCGGGGAGTTATCAGCCATCTGTACCTGCTTTCGTCTTCTTCGTACTGCTAACCTGACCAGATCCAGGGCAATCATACTTGGACTCTAGGTCCCCACCCCTTGGGTCACGGAGAATTGTAACCCTCATGGACTGAAACCCAACCATCTGACCCCCTCTCCCTCAGGGAGAGGGTTGGGGTGAGGGTGATTGCTCAGCTACCCACCATCGCGTGATGCTCCAGACCGAATGCAACACACAATAGTCGTTAGCTTACATGGTATCACCAAGCAATCACGTCCCGGCCACGCATAGGGAAGTTGCATCAGCCTAATAGGAAGACTCAGCTGCCAGCAACATCGTCGTTCCCCCTGGAACAGGCCCCAATCAGTGCCGGAGCTCTCTCAGGCGAAGGCTCTGCGCCTGAACACCGCGACCACTACGAATATTCCGCTCGCGACCAGGGTCATTGCAGGACCGGCGGGCAGGTTGAAGTGGAAGGAAAGGTAGAGGCCGGTCACGGCGGCCACGGTCCCAAGGACCGCAGCCGTCGTCATCATCGATACAAGACGCCTTGCCAGCAGGTACGCCGTGGCGGCCGGGATTACAAGCATTGCCATGACAAGAATAATGCCCGCCGCCTGAATCCCTATCACGATGACCAGGGCAAGCAGCGCCAGCAGAATGTAGTCAGCCAGGTTGGAGCGCATGCCTGAGACCTGCGACCCCACGGGGTCGAAGCTCGTAAACATCAGCCAGTGGTGAAAGGCGAACAGCCCGAGGATGACCACCGCGGTTATCGCCAGGGAGATGTAGATGCCGGTCGGAGATATGGCCAGGATCTGCCCCAGGAGCAGGTCTTCCATATCGACCCTGATGGTAGTTGCACGTGCCAGCATCACGAGTCCCAGGGCAAACATGGTCGCAAAGAGGATGCCTATGGCGGTGTCGTTGCTCAGTCCCGCGCGGCGACTCACAACCCTGACCAGCATGGCGACGGACACCCCGGTAGGGAC
>JAGWBK010000043.1:9009-9401 GCA_021295915.1 Dehalococcoidia bacterium | reverse complement strand
GACGCCGACCAGTATCGAGCCGATCAGGGCCCTCAACATGAAGCCGTACTCGAGCGGGGCGAAAATTAAATCTGCCACGTTGCCTCGTTACCGCTCCTCAACCATTGCGAAGTCGACACCGTGGGACCCGTACAGCTCCTCCAGGACCTCAGACGTGAACACCTGGCCGGGAGGGCCGCAGGCGCACACGTGGCGGTTCAGACACAGCACCTGGTCAAATCGACTTGACAGGTTGGTCAGGTCGTGGGTGGCCAGCAGGACGATTCGCCCCTCGTCCCGAAGTGTACGGAGAACTTCGATGAGGTCCTCCTGTGCGCCCATGTCGACCCCACTGAAGGCCTCGTCCAACAGCAGCACGCTTGCCTCCTGGGCAAGCGCCCTGGCGACGAACA
>JAGWBK010000043.1:8578-8930 GCA_021295915.1 Dehalococcoidia bacterium | reverse complement strand
CTCTCTTACCAGGCCGCCGGAACAATCCAAGCCTGCAGCACCGACCCATCATTACAACTTCCTGCACGGTCACGGGAAACCGCCAGTTGACGCTGTCGTGCTGGGGGACATAGGCCAATGCTCCACTTCGCAGGTCCACGCCGTCGAGGGTTACTCTGCCCCGGCGGACGGGGAGGAGACCGGCGATGGCATTGAACAGAGTGCTCTTGCCGGCCCCATTCGGTCCTACAACCCCCATCAGTGTGCCTGCCTCTACGTCGAATGTGACGTCGTTCAGCGCCTTGTACCCGCCAAGCTCGACGGTCACACCCTGAAGCGACATGGCCGCGCCATGTGAGTTTGAAGCTGAGAT
>JAGWBK010000043.1:0-8495 GCA_021295915.1 Dehalococcoidia bacterium | reverse complement strand
CCAGCTCTGCGCCTGTCTCCCTTGCTATGGCTTGAGCAAGCTTTTCACTGACTGTCGTTTCACCGAATACTGCCGGAACTTCGTGCTCGCGGATTACTTCGATCAGGTCCGCAATGTGCTCCGCCGATGGCTCCACGTGAGTCGCCAGGGACGGTATGACGAGCCCGACAACCTCAAATCCGTAGGCCTTTGCGAGGTATGAGAGGCTGTCATGGGACGTTACCAGCTCCCTGCGCTCCTGCGGCACGTTTTCGACATGCACCTTAATCCAGGAGTGAAGTTCGTCAAGCTGGTCCTTATAATCTGAGCTGTTCTGGTGGTAGACGCTCGCGTTTTCAGGGTCCAGGACCGAAAGCCGGGAGGCCATTTCGTCAATTGCGATCTTCACACGAAGTGGATCGAACCAGAAGTGAGGGTCCAGAGCTCCGTGGTCATGCTCGTCCTCGTGACCATCCTCATGGGCATCTTCATTGTCATGTCCCTCATGGCCACCCTCAGGCTCCCCCACGATCCCGACGAATGCAATCTTGGTGGGCGCACCTTCTACGTCCCAGTGCTCTATTTCTTCCAGATCGTGCAGGTCCAGCTGCAGGACCTTGCCTCCGACCGAGTCCGTGATGAAGACTGCGCCTGGCGCTGTGGCTATGTGAGGCCGCGCCCAGAATCCAGCGTCAACCGGCGACGTCAGGAAGCTGCTCCTGGACGCCTGTAGGCTCCCATCATGGGCGTCATACAGACGGAGCTCTCCGTCGCTCATGACCACGAACAGGGACTCCCCTCCGTGGCCGAGATGGACCTGGATTGGGCGGAGACTTTCTGTGGCGGGGATCATAAGCTCCATCGCCTCGTCCTCGGGCTCCACGATGTACAGTCCCACCGCTGAGCCAAGGGCAAAGAAGTGGTGCAGGCCTGGATAGCCCCAAACGGACGTGAGACGGAAGTCGTCAGCGGCTCCATCCGGTGCTATGAAGACGTCGGAATACTCGCCATCATGAGCCTCTAGGACCAGGACGCCCCCAGCGCATCCGAATACGGCCATGTGGCCGTTGCTTGCATCGCCATGCAGCGAATCGCAGCCTTCAGCGCTGTGCAGCACATGGCCGTCCAGGTCTCTGATTTCTGCTCCAATGGGCCGCCGGGCGTCCGGGTTGCCCGGGTATTCTGGGTGCTTGATGGTTGTGGCGAACAGATCGCCTTCCAGGGGTACCGCCGCTCCATGTTGAGGACCTACGTTCATCCGTACTGGAGCATAGGCGTCCCCCTGCTCTGCCAGCTCATGCTCGTTGAGAAACACCACCTCACCGGAGCCGTCGTAGAAGATCGTCGCCCACTCGCCACCTACGTACAGGTGCACGGGGCGGTCACCGCTCAAGTCCAGGGGAAGCTTAAGTATGTCCTCCTCGACCAGGTCGAAGTGGTCCCCATGAGGCTCCATGAATAGCCCGCCATCGAACAGGTGGGCCGTGTTGGCGTCTGAGGAAACGGCAAAGGCATAGCGGCCATTCGTGCTGGAGTAGATCCGGCCGGCCCGCGAGCCCAGGTCATAGCGGCTCTGGCTCACTTCGCCAGACTCCAGGTCTATGACAGAGAGACTTCCTTCTTCCCCATCGCCTACGAGCAACCGCCCCATGATCATCTCGTCATGCATGCTCATCTGGCCGTCTTCATCATGTTCGTCCTGGTGGCCGTGAGGGTCAGCGCCTGAGAATTCGAGGGGATTGACACTTTCTCCAAGCGCGACTACCACGGACTCATCCGCGCTGGCGTTGTGTATCAGGTCATGCAGCCAGTCGGCCTCGAGACCAAGACCGACAGTAAATACAATATCCGCTTCCTCTACTTTGGCAACGTCGCGAGCTCCAGGGAGGAATGAGTGCGGATCGGTACCCGGCGGCAGCAGGCCGTACACTTCTACCCTGTCTCCACCAACCACCCTGGCCCAGTCCGCCACAAAGTTGGTGCTTGTAACCACCTTGACCGGCGGCCCAGAGGGCATGGGAGTTTCCATACCAGCCAAGGCTGCCGCCTCGATCGCCTGGTTCGTGGCGACGAGGGAGGCGTTCACGATGTCCGTCACCTCGTCGGCGGTGAGCTGGTCGCCGACCGCGTCCTCGACGGCCTGTGCAACCAGGTCCTCGATGTCGCCGCGCGTAAGCGTGTCGGATAGACGATCCTGCTGATCTCGTCCGCGCTGACGCCCTCAGGCACCGCATCGGCAACCGCGGAATTGACGAGGCTGCTGAGCTGGCTCACGTCGATCTCAGGCGCGGGCAATGCCCGGACGGACTGGTCGACGATCTCCTTCACGTCGGCCGCAGAGAGGTGCCCCTCCGACGACTGGCTCACGATGGACTCGACGTCCGCACGCGTCAGACCCGCAGGCTGCGCAGCGATGACCGCCGCTACCGACTTCTGTATCTCGGCAGCGTCGAGCGCTGGGGCCGGCTCCGGCTCTTCGCTTGCGCAGGCAATAGCGAAGACCAAAGCCGCGATCACTGCGACTATGACCACTGACCTCCACTTTAATAGGCTATGTCCCATGTTTCTCCTCTAACTCCTGTTTATTGTGGGTATTCTCGGAATTTCCAATGGTTGATCGGTCACTAGCGGGGCTGGTTCCGTCGAAAATGGACGAAATTGCAGAAGCGGGGCACCCCCGCACCCCCGTATCACTAAGGGGCGCATGGCAGATGCAGCAGGTCAATTGGAACAAGGACGGTTACTCTCTCTCGTCCTCACGTACAACTCGAGCATATGGCCGACGACCTTCCCGGGAATACCAGTTCTGATGTCGCGGAGCATTCGCTCGACTGCAACGGCCCTGAACTCCTCCACTGAGCCGCAATCGACGCACACGGAGTGGTGGTGATGGTGGTCAACCCGGGCAAGGCTGTATGCGTTATCTCCGTCCATCGTGACGAGTCTGCAGAGCACTCCCATCTCGAGGAACAGCTTGATGGTGCGGTACAGTGTAGCCCTGCCTATCGAAGGCAGCTCTTCACTGAGCGCCTCGATCGTAAAGCCGTAGTGCTTATGTTCCAGGAGATTGGCTACCGCCCTCCTGGAATCAGTGATCCTGTAGCCCCGGTCCCTAAGTGCGTCCGTCAGGCGCGAGTGTGATGGTCGGGACATATTGTTGATATGTCGACTCAATTATAGATATCACATATTCAGGCTCTATTCGCCACAATCTGATACAAACTATCAATACGTCGACACACCTGTCAACAGTGATTCCAACTTGGAAGATGCTTCGCTCCGTGACCCCCAGGGTGCGCCCGGGCGCGGAGATCACGCGGTGGCGCGCCTGTAGGTCCACGTGGCGGCAGCGAGCATTATCACCGTTGCCGCCGACAAGACCCAAAGGCCAGGGAGAATTGACTCCCACTCCCACCCCTCTATGATTATCGTCCGCACGGACACCAGCACATAGTCGACCGGGTTAACGGTCACTGCCCACTTGAACCATCCGGATAAGAACTCCTTCGGCATAAATGCCGTCGTGAGAAGTGCTAGCGGCATGAACATCAGCCAGCTGTTCTGAGTCATCTGGGCGCTCTTGGTTCTCAGGGCGATTATCAGGCCGATGCAGGCTGTAGCTATCCCGAAGATCGCGGCGGCGACAATGATGGCCACCAGTCCCAGTAAACCGCCCTTGAAGCTGACACCGAAGGCCATGGCCATGGTAACGATGACTATCACCTGCAGCAGAGCCCGCGTGCCCGACGTGAGCAGCGTGCCCATGAGAATCGAAAAGCGGTTTACGGGCGCAAGCAGCAGCTTGTCGAAGTAGCCGGACTGCATGTCCGCAAGCAGCGCGAAGGCAACATCGGAACCGTTCATAACCACGGACAACACGATGATCATGGCGGCAAAGTACGCGTAGTAGTCGTCTGCGGGGAAGCCGGAGATGCCGGTCATGCCCCTGAGAGGAGTCCCGAAGAAGAGGAACATGAACACGGGTGGGATCAGTGTGGAGATGACAAGGGCAGGCTGTCCCTTCCAGGCATTGAGGTTACGCATGTAGATGAAGTAGGTCTCTCGGGCTATGTTCATTTGAGCTATCTCCTCCTGAGGCCCATCATCGGGCGCATCATCCCGTTGACCTCGTCGCCGGAGGCTTCTTCAGCCCGAATCGCGCGTCCTGTGTACTTGAGGAAGACGTCATCGAGGCTCGGCCTTGCGACCGAGATGCTGGCGACTGGGATCCGGTTATCGTGAAGCAGGCGGACAAGTTCCGGGACGGCCGCGCTGCCGTTCTTGACGGTGACGGCGATGCTGTCCTCAACTCTGTTGGTTGCGTCGACGTATCTCTGCTTGCGAACGATGCCTTCGGCCATTTCGTTCAGTGCGCTGTCGGCACCGTTCCCGGAGTCATTGAGGGCGATCTGCACGACGTCTCCGCCCACATCGGCTTTAAGCGACTCGGGCGAACCACTGGCGACGATCTGCCCGTGGTCGAAGATGGCGATGCTGCGGCAGAGACGATCGGCCTCCTCCATTACCTGGGTTGTGAGCAGGATCGTGACACCCTTGGCGTTCAGGCTGTCGAGGTGTTCCCACATCGCGATTCGGCTCTGGGGGTCCAGGCCGACCGTTGGCTCGTCGAGGAATAGGACGTCCGGATTGTGCATGAGGGCTCCGATAAGATCGATGCGGCGGCGCATGCCACCCGAGTAGGTGCCGACCCGCTGTCCGGCCACGTGGGATAGGCCCACCAGTTCCAGCAGCTCCCCGGCCTTCCGCCGGGCCTCGCGTCGGGAGAGTCCGTAGAGCACGCCCTGGAGCTGGAGGAAGTCACTGCCCGTGGCGAGGTCGTCGAGACCAACTTCCTGCATCGCAAACCCGATTCTGCGCCGGATAGCCTTCGGATCGGCGTCGATGTCGATCCCCGCCACCTTGACGGCACCTGATGTCTTCTTCAGCAGTGTGCCGAGTATCTTCATCGTCGTGGTCTTCCCGGCGCCGTTGGGCCCTAGGAAACCGAAGAAGCCCTCCCTCGGGACATCGAAGTCGATGCCCTCAACGGCCCGTGTGCCGCCCGGATAGACCTTCACGAGATCACGGACCTCGACCATGTATTCGTTAGGCAATTGAGACCTCTCTTTCAATGCTTGACAGAGCAACTGCCGGGGATTACGGTAAGCAAAGAGGGCGCAGACAAAGTTTCCCGTGCCGATGGGTTCTTAGCGCGCGCTCTGCTTGGTAAAGCCCGGCCCCCCGAAGGCTGGGCTTTACATTTATTCAGCTATTGGTTAGCAGCTTTCATCTGGCTCTCAAAATCGTGTTGCTTCGTAGGCGGCTGTGTTCGCCAGCATCGTCCTGATGGTGGTTACGAACTTGTCCCTTTCAGCGTCGTCGATTCCCCTCAGGAGCATGCGGTCGTTCGCCTCCACGTGCGCTGCAAGCTCTTCCAACAGCACCTTCCCACTCTCCGTAACGCTTAACGTTGCCGAACGTCTGTCACGCTGCGACGGCTCTCTCTCGAGCAGTTCCTGCTGGACGAGGTTTTGGACATTCCGGCTCACGGCGGCGGCGTCTAAAGGCATCACCCTGGCTAGCCCGCTGACAGTGTCCACGCACCCCTCTGAGCACATCATCAGGATTGCGAACTGGTGTGGAGTTATGCCGTAGCGACTGAACCGCCCGGCCAGACTTCTCATGGAAGCAATGGCAAGGTTGTTTATCCAGAAGCACAGGTCCTCTGGTTGAGGCGTACTACTATTCGAAAGTTGCTCCATGACTAGGAAGCAGAGCGTTTACAAGAAGCCGTATTCTTCGGTTAGAGGTTCAAGGTTCTCGACACTGTCGACCCTGCTGCGCTGGTTGTCTTCGATGCGCTTAACCAGTGTGAAGTGTCCTTGAGTGTTTTGGAATTGCGACGGTACGCTATTGTGAGAGGACATGTTGGACCGAGCCCTGTCCGGTGGATGACATCGCATCGAGTGCGGGTGAACGTCTTGTGTTGACATGCCAGAAGTGCACTAGATATCTCCTGCGAGTCGACCGTGGGCCAACGGCAATCCGTCTTCAGGACTCGGAGACCGCTCGACTTCAATCCACAGCTCATTGACGCCGCGGAGCACCACCTGGTCCCGAAACTCCGGTTCGGCCAGCAGTCTGAATGAGGAGAACCTCTCCAGAAGTGCGGTGAATGCGGTTCTGCCTTCGAGCAGCGCCAGTGGCGCTCCCAGGCAGTGGTGGATACCGCGGCCGAACGATATGTGGCTCTTCTCCCTTCGGCCGATGTCAAGCGAACCCGGACTCGTGAAGGCCTCGGGGTCTCGGTTGGCGGCGCCGATCGCGGATATGACCCGCTGGCCCGCCCGAATCTTCTTACCACCGATCTCCAAGTCCTCCCGGACGTAGCGGCCGTCGATCTGGACCGGGCTGTCGTATCTGAGGAACTCATCAATGGCAGTGTCCATGAGATCTGGCCTATCCCTCAACAGGCTCAGCTGGTCCGGGTTTCTTAGCAGGGCGAGCATTCCGTTGCCAATCAGGTTGCGGGTCGTCTCGTTGCCAGCAACGAGCAAAAGCAGGAGCGTAGCCAGCAGCTCCTCGCGAGTGAGCCTTTCACCCTCTTCCTCAGCGGCGAGCAGGGCGCTGAGGAGATCGTCTCGTGGGTCGCTGCGATGTAGTGCGATTATGCCGTCGAAGTATTCGTACAGCTCCTCGGTCGCTCGGTCTACCCGGCGCACCTGTTCGTCGGAAATCACCGGCTCCACGGAGACGGCGATGTCATTGGACCAGGCCTTGAACTGCTCCATGTCCTCGGGCGGGACGCCGATCATCTCCGCAATCACGGTCACGGGCATCGGGAAGGCCAGGGCTTCAATCAGATCGAACCGGTCTCTTCCCTCAACCTGGTCAAGCAGTCCTTCTGCAATCTGCCGGGAGCGAGGCTCAAGTGCGGAGACGGCCCGGGGAGTGAATGCCCTGGAGACGAGAGACCGAAGCCTCGTGTGGTCCGGAGGGTCGAGGTCGAGGAGGGTGACCCGTCCCGCTTCGACGAAGTTGCGCTCCGCATTGGAGAATCGCCTGTGGTCGCGAAGGACGGCGTCGACGTCTTCATAGCGCGTCAGAAGCCAGGCGTCCAGAAGGCGCATCCTGTGCACCGGGTCCTTGCTGCGTAGCTCATCGTACAGGTCGTACGGATTCGTCCTGGTCTCCCGGGACAGCAGGTTGTAGCTGACCCCGGACTCCATTCGCTCCCGCAGCATGAGCCCCGGAACTACCGCGGACCTCAACAGGTTACGGACCTTCTCTGAGACTGAGGGCATCGCTCATTGCACCTCGAAGATGTTATCACTGCCATCATACCGCCATTTATTGGGTCAAAGAAGCGCCTGTCGACACCACCATAGCAGCCGATTCCCGCAACGACGTGTTGTAACTACAGTCGTTCGGCGGAGCAGACGGTGCCGCGTTGTCCGTCAGCAGTATATCGGTACTGCTTCCGGTTCGATAAAGTTGAGGTTGTCGCAACTTATCTGTGCGCGGCCTTTGATGAGCAGGTCCTGGACTTCTTTGAGTAGGGCGGTACCGTATCACTGACTCTTGGAAGTATCTGACGCGACCATGGGGTCTGGCAAGCCACCTTGTACCACAGTTTGACTTGGTCTCTGTCGTCACAGGGCTCCCTCCCTGGTGTAGGAGTGTAGGGGTGAATACACACTCCCTGGGACATCCGTACCCATATTTGGATCGGTTTAAGCAGCAGAAGCCCTCAAAACCGGATGCGCTCGATCTCGTCCAAGGTGATCTTGTCGCCCGAGCGGTCGTAGAGCCTTGTGGTCTGCGAAGACTCGTGAGCGGCGATGGCACGCGCGTCCTCAAGAGCTCCGCCGTTGGACAGGTAACTCGTGATGCCCGTGGCCCGGAAGCTGTGGCAGTTGACGGTCGGTGGCAGCCCGGCCTTCCTGGCACGACGTCTCACCATCTGGAAGACCAGATGCCGGTTGATGCGAACACCCTTCAGCCTGGACTTCGTTATGTCGACCGCCTGACCAGAGATCGGTGGCGTCCATGTACTCTCCGAGATACTCGATCAGCTTGTGGTGTGCCGGCACCTGGTGCTCCTTCCCACCCTCTTCGTGTAGCAGGAATGATCGCTGGTGATTGCTAATCCTGTAATCCTTGACGTCCATGGCGATGACCGCTCCGACACGGCCGAAGGTGTAGAGCATGGTGCCGATCAATGCCCGGTCCCTGAGCCCTGCCAACCTGTCGATGGAGATCGACTCTAGCAGCTGCCTGGCCTGCTCATCACTTAGGACAGGGGTCTTTCCCACCCTGACAACGTGCTTCGGTCTCTGGACCGACGTCGCCGGGTTAATCTCGAGTGTCCCTCCCGAGACCATCCAGTCGAAACACCTGCTGATTGCCGACAGGTGCTGTTTGACGGACGGGCGGGAGAGGGGGAGCTGTTCGACGTAGGCCGCGACGTGGATCGGCATGACGTCGCCGAGGTGGTGGAGTCCGTGCCGTTCGCA
>JAGWBK010000042.1:22147-38145 GCA_021295915.1 Dehalococcoidia bacterium | reverse complement strand
AGAATCGTCAGACAGATAACGAGTCAGACCGGCAAAAGTAGTTGGCGCTAAACCGGCAAGAATAGTTGACGTTGATCACGCTCCCATGTCGAAGGCCCTGGCGACGGTCTCGTCCTGGCCGTACACCGAGATGAAGATGACCGGCACGTCCGCCGCCTTGCGGACCTTGTCCATCAGCTCGATGCCGTCGGTCCCCGGCAGGACGAGGTGGGGCTTCTCCTCCGCCATGAGGCGGGGCACATCGGCAGGATCGCTGGTGGCGATGGGCGCGTAGCCCACTGTGCCTGCGTGCGGCCTCCAAGCAAAAAGATACAAGGATTATACACCAGATTACACAAAAGAGATGGGGAGTACGACCTGGACATTCTCAGGGACCTGGCAGACGCCACTGGCGGTGCCGCATACGCTGCCGATACGGAGAACCTTGCAGGTCTCTACCAGCTTTTCTCCACGATATTTGAGACTGAACCATGAGTGCGAAGGCAGTACCGCTACCTGAACCTGTAGGCGCCAAGCCATGCTGCCTTGCACTTACGAGGAAAGGCTAAGCGTCATCATCTGCCTGCTGCGGTCACATCAACTACCATGTAGATGCTACATACACACGAACATGGGAGATGACACGATGACCGAACAATCCGGGCCGATTGGAACGCTGACTAACGTCGGCATAGACGTTGCCGATCTCGAGCGAGCGGAGGCGTTCTACTCGGTGCTGCTGGGCGTCGAGCGGGACTGGGCGTTCGAACAGTATGTCGGCTTCAAGCCGCTGCCCAGCGGCGTGGGCCTCTATCTCCAGAGGGTCCCCGATGAGAAGATCAGCAAGACCCGGGTACACATGGACGTGACGGTGCCGAACGTGGCGGCTGCGATGGTGAGAGTAGAGGCCATCGGGGGAAGGGTGCTCAGGGACTTCATCGAACCGGATGAGGGACTCGCCGTAGTCGCCGACCCGGACGGCAACGAGTTCTGCCTGATCCGCCCGCAGGGGTAGCCTGCAGCTCCAGAGAGTCACTGCTAAGCCGGACTCTACCTGCGCCATCAGGGGCCACCAGGCCCTGTTGACTGCCGTCGTTGTCTGAACGGCGACGGTCCTAGGTCAGCCTGTCCCCGATTAGTAGGCGGACACAAGGGCAACCGTCCTTCGACAAGCTCCCTTCGACAAGCTCAGGGCGAACTGATGCGGGCAAGATGCCCGCGCTCCAACTTGGGTGCCTACTAATCTGGGACAGGTTCGCCTTCAGATGGGTGCTTGATTGCCATTACTCGATTCAAGTACAATCCTCGGCGAGCATTCTATGATAGTTAGTATCACTACGGTTAGCCAGAGGTGAGTCTGACTGATGGTCTTTGAGACTGCTGAACATCCTGCACACGGGTCTAGTATGGACCAGTTGTGGGGCTATTCGTGGATTGCCCTAGTTAGAGGCTTAGCTTCACAGAGTACTATTGCCTCTTTGGTGGCGATAGCACGAGCAATCTCCGCCCCTCTTACTGCGAGTGAGGTTCTCCGTACCCTCTCCAGTGAGACCATATTGAGAGTGTATATCATGTTATGGAAAGGAATCGAAAGACGATGAACACGACGATGATGCACAGGGTAATCGCCCCGTGCATTGCAATAGCGTCACTCTTCCTGATTGTCGCAGCCTGCGGCGAGACCGAAACCGAACCTGCTACGTCGGCGTCCCAGCCGGCAGCTGCGGTCGCGACCCATCAGCCCGCTGCGGCCCCCGCCGCGCCGGCAGCCGCTCCCGCGGTGGCTACTCCGACAGCTGTTACCCAGGCGGCGGCTCCCATGAGTGAGTCCGGGCCGACCAAGTTCACAGTAGCCGCTCCGTTCGCGCCGTCGAACAATGGCGCCATCGAGACGGACGACTCTTTCCTTCTGTCGAGGGCAGGCGTAACCGAAACGTTGATCAGGATCGACTTCGACGGGCAGGTGAAGCCGTACCTGGCGGAGTCCTGGAGCCTGCGGGACGACAGTGCGTGGGAGTTCGAGCTTCGTGAAGACGTGAGCTTCCATGACGGTGCGCCTTTCAACGGCGAGTCGGTCGTAGAGGCGCTGAGCTACCTGCACGGCGTCCCGAATCCTCCCAGGGGATTCACTTCGGACACGCTGGAGAGCGTTGAGGCGGTGGAGTCTCATAAGGTGGTCATCAGGAGCGGCGCCCTTGACGTGCTGCTACCCACCAGGCTGGCCGGTCCGACCACGGCGATTCTCGCCGATGGAGCGTACGAGAGCCGCGGCGACGGCCCTCCTAGTCCCGTCAGCGCGGGTACGGGGCCATTCGTAGTAGAAGACAAGATCTCAATCAAGAGTCTCGCCGTCGCCAGGAACGAGGACTACTGGGATGGAGTAGCGGCCATCGACGCTGGAGAGGTCCTGTATGTCTCCGATGGACTGGTGAGATCCGCGATGCTGGAAACGGGCGAGGCCGACTTCGTGCGTCACCTCCCGGTCTCACAGCTCCCTCTCTTCGAGGATAGCGGTGAGTTCGTCGTTCACAGGGACCAGCAGCCACGGACCGTCACGCTGTACATAAACAACAGGAAGGGTCCGTTCTCAGACGTAAATATCCGAAAGGCTGCGCAGCACGCGGTTGACCGGCAGGCCATCGTGGACTCGGTGCTCGAGGGCGTTGGTGAGCCCGCCGTCGGCCCGTTTGCTCCGGCGGAGGCGTGGGTGAACTCCGGTCTGGCCCCCTACGAGTTCGACCCGCAAGCCTCCAAGGAGCTGCTTGCCGAGGCCGGATACGATGAGGGCGAGCTCAAAGTGTCCATCTGGACGTATCCCAGCCGCGCGGAGTTCCCGGCGATGTCCGTAGCCATTCACGAGATGCTTAACGAGGCGGGATTCAACGCGGAGATCAGGCTTGCACCGTACGGCGCGCTGGTGGACGACGTGTTCGCAGGCAACTTCGATATGTTCCTGGTTTCCAGGGGACACCTCATCGACGCGTACGACCCTGAGGGATTCTTCACAGCAGACTACTCCTGTGAGTCCATGGACGTCAGCAACTACAGCAACTACTGCAATGCTGAGGTGGACGCGCTGCTCGAACAGGCGCGACCGCTGAGCGACTCCCAGGCCAGGTATGAAATCTATCGTGAGATACAGAACATACTCCACGAAGAGGCGGCCACCGTCTTCATCAACTACACCGACCAGGTCTTCGCGTACGGCAACCACGTGCTCAACTGGCAGCCGCACCTTCTTGAGTACTACATGATGACACCTCAGCTTGATATCTCGCAGTAGAGAGCAGCCTCAGATGAAGGGGAAGGGAGAACCGTGTACAGGCTGATCCTGCGTCGGCTGCTTCTCCTTCCCCTCATCGTGGCGGTCGTTTCGTTCCTGATCTTTCTGACGCCCCTGATAAGCGGGATCGACCCGGCGACGGCGGTGCTGCAGGCGCAGGTGCTGGACAGACAGCCAACCCCTGAGGCGGTTGAGCGCCTGAAGAGCGAGCTTGGTCTTGAACGCCCACTCCTGGTCCAGTACGCGGGCTGGCTCTGGAGGGTCGCCCAGGGCGATATGGGACGGTCGTTCATGGGGCGAGTACCCGTCAGCGAGAGGGTGTTCGATGGACTGAAGGTCTCTGCCGTACTGAGCGTCGTTACTCTCGCCATTTCACTCGGAATCGCGCTGCCCGTTGGGATAGTGGCAGCCATGAAACCCGGGACACTCCTGGATACGCTCGTTTCCGTGGTCTCACAGACGGGTGTGGTGGTGCCGTCGTACCTTCTGGGACCCGCGCTGATACTGGTGTTTGGCGTGCAACTTGGCTGGCTCCCGTCTGCAGGCTGGCGAGGACCCGAGTATCTTGTCCTGCCGGCCCTCACACTCGCCGCTGCCCCGACCGCCTTCTTCGCCCACGTCGTACGCGCGTCCATGCTTGAAGCTCTTTCCATGGAGTACATGCGGACAGCAAGGGCGAAGGGGCTGGGAGAGGGCGTGCTGGTGCGGAGACACGCCCTTAGGAACGCGCTGATTCCGGTCGTTACGGTCTCCAGCATGTGGCTGGCGGGCCTGATCGGTGGAGCGCTGATCGTGGAGGTCATCTTCTCGGTGCCCGGAATCGGCAGGGTGCTGTTCGACGCCATCAACGCCAGCGACCTTCCGCTCATACAGGCGAGCCTGATGATGATTGTCGTATTTGCAGTCGTGATCAATACCGCCACGGACGTCATCTACGTCGTGCTGAATCCGGCTATACGGCTCCAGGGCGCTGGTCGATAGTGAAGCTCATGCGTGTGAGGATATTCGAGAGAACACCTTTGAAGGCGGTGACGGGGCCGCTGACCACCCTGAGGATACGTCGCAGGTCCTTGTCGGTGCTCCTGCCCCTGGCGATCCTGGGCATCATTAGCTTAGTTGCGCTCTTCGCGCCAAGCCTGATTGCGTACCCGGCGAACGAGCAGGTCCTCTCCGACAGGCTTGATCTTCCGAGTGCGGAGCACCTGCTTGGGACGGACCACCTCGGCAGAGACGTGCTGTCGCGCCTGCTCATGGGGAGCCGGTTCTCGCTGACCATAACCACGGTCTCGGTACTGATCTCAGGCATATTCGGCACACTGGTCGGGGCCATGTCAGGCAGGGCGGGCGGTCTTGTGGACGAAGTGGTCATGCGCGTGGTGGACGTGGTACTCGTCTTTCCGGAGCTCGTCGTGGCGTTTGCGCTCGCGTCGCTTCTCAAGCCAAGCTTTGCGACCATCGTCCTCGCGGTGACCATATTTGCCTGGACGCCCTACGCCCGTCTCGCGAGGGCGATTACGCTGGAGGTCAACACCCGCGAATTCATGGAAGCGGCGACTGCACTGGGATCCACGCCCGCCTTCACACTTCGACGGCACGTGCTCCCAAATATCATGGGGCCTATACTAGCGATGGGATTTCTCAGGTTCGGACAGATGCTGATAGCGATCGCCGGTCTCTCGTACCTTGGAGTGGGCGCCCAGCCACCGACCCCCGACTGGGGTGCGATGCTGGCAGAGGCCCAGCCGTACATGCGCCGCGTGCCGTCGCTTACTCTGATACCCGGAGCGGCCATCTTTGTAACGGCCCTGAGTGTGACCCTGCTGGGACAGAGCCTCATGCTTCGCACCCAGCTGCGCGCCTAACAGAAAACCCCCTCTCCCTAAGGGCTGAGAGGGGTAGGTAAACCAATAATTCGTTCGTCACCGGATCAAGTCCGGCGCAGGCTCTGAGCTTGTCGAAGGACACCCCCGGCCACTGGATTCCGGCTTTCGCCGGAACGACGAAGTAACGCGAAGGATTCCCCGTTAACCCGATTGAAGCTTATTAGAGGTGAAAACAATGAAATCAGCGATTGAGTCCTGGCGTGAGCAGATACTGAAGTTTGACCGTGAGATGGAGGCGCGGCGCGGAAGCGGGCACGGACATGGCCACGGCCGTCCTGTGTACGCCTCCAGGCCCCTGGACCCGTATCGGACCGACGACCCTGTGGTCAACGGACTGTTCGAGCTCGTTGGGAAGGACACAGAGGTCCTGGACGTCGGCGGAGGGGCGGGTCGACTGGCCCTGCCGCTGGCAACGCGCGCCAGGCGTGTGACGGTTGTCGATCCGTCCGAGGACTCTGTGGAGTTGCTGAAGACCCGCATTGCGGAGGCCGGGCTGACCAACATCACGGTCATCAACGAGGGGTGGGAAGACGCCGATGTGCCGCCAGCAGACCTCGTGCTGTGCTCGCTGGTGCTTCATCACCAGCTCGAGGCCGTGTCCTTCGTGGAGAAGATGCAGGAGCACACCAGGGACCGGGTGGTGGTACTGGAGATGATGCAGACTCCGGGGGCTGTCGACAGGCCATTCCATGAGCGAGTATTCGGCGCGGCGCGGACACCCCTGCCTGGGCTCCCGAAGCTCCTGGCTCTACTCTGGGAGATGGAGATATTTCCAGATGTCTCCATGTTCAGCCCCGTGACCCCCGTGCTGGAAACGGACCGAGACTCTGTGTCGGAGTATATGCGGCGGCGCCTGTCCGTGGAGGAAGGCACGGAGGAGGACGAGCGGCTGCAGGTCGCGATGGAAGAGCTGCTGGAAGACATCCCTGAGGGAATCACCGTCCGCGGCGTAGCGCCACACCGCCAGGCGATGATCACATGGCAGCCCTTAGGGGCTTTCGGATCTTAAGCAGTCTGCTTCCCCCACCCACCCACCCTTTGAACTTATTCGGGAAATGGTACAGAATTGGGCCATAAGCCATAGCCGGTTAACGACCGGCAGCCTCGAATGACATAAGAGGGATCTCATGCTGGAAGTTGGAACTGCAGCACCTGACTTCACTGCCTCCCAGGTGACTGGGGGCGAATTCACACTATCGGACTTGTGGGGCTCGAACGTCGTCCTCTACTTCTTCCTCAGGGCTTTCACCCGGGGTTGAAACCTGGAGACGAGGGAGTTTGTAGAACTCCAGAGAGAGTTCGAGTCAACGAACACCGTGACAGTTGGCCTCAGCACTGACAGGCTGGAACGCCTGACGAGGTTCAGAGAGGCCCAGGGTGTTACGTTTCCACTGGTCAGCGACCGCAGGGGAAACGTGGCTCGGCTGTTCGACGTGAGGCGGAGGTTCGGGCTGGGCACGTCCAGGTCAACCTACGTCATAGACACGGAGGGCGTGATCCGGGACGCCTATCACAACGAGCTATCCATGTGGCGACACGCACACAGAGCGCTGGCCTGGATCAAATCCGTCCAACAGGGAAGGCCGGACTAGCGTCCAAGCCTGTCGATGGAACAAGGCGGCGTCGCCGTTCGTCTTTACCTTCGAAGACGAGATAACATTCGGAGGTAAGCCATGGACTCGAATTCGGTTTTTGTGACGGCCATTCTGCTGAGCGCAGCCCTCATGCTGTTGGCGGTAGTCGCGTGCGCAGAGGAGTATGTCCCTCCCACACCGATGCCACCTGCGCCACCCGCGCCTGCACCCACGGCGGTCGCTACTGAAGTCGCGGCCCCAGTCAGGAGACCGCCACCGCCTCCACCAACTCCCACCCTCGAAGAGAGAAGACTCCAGACTCCAACGGACTTCGGCAGCAACACGCGGGTAGTGGATGGAGATATCCAAGTGTGGCACGTGCCTCACTGCCCGCCGGTCCCTCCCGCCTCCTGGGTGGCGCCGATCATCCTGACTCATCTCGTTCCGCCCTACTCGTATCTGTACCTGAACCGGGACGGTTCGGTTCTAGAATCGCCCGCCCCCGATTACCGCACAGACGAAAGCCGAGAACGCTTCGCCGAAGTGCTGGAAGACAGCGCCCTGATGGAGCTCATCCTGACCCGGTTCGAGTGCCCGTGAGGGTCGCGCCGTGAGGACATGGCGCGTCTCCGGATGGCTGCCCATGTTAAAATCAGGCGTGCTAGGCACCTGCCACAGTAGACGGAGTGGTTTAAAGGCCAGTGCAAGGGTGAGGATCAGTCGTGGTTACTTCAAACAGGGATTCAAGCGCTTTCGACTTAGCTACGAAAGGGGATGATTCTGAGCGGTCACACAGGTGGGTCGTGATGCAGAACGACGAGTGCGTGGGCGTGTACGAGAGTCGCGAAGACGCTCTGGCTGCTGCGACAAGGCAGTTCGGCAGAGTACCGGCAGTAGCCTCGAGAGTAGATGATCGTCCTACCGTCATACGTCCGATGTTTGGGGAGATGTCGCAAGTGGACGAACACACGGGAGACATCCCTTTATTTGTATCTGCGCATTCCGTTGTCGAGTAGTCGTCGAACATCGCCTTTGGCAGAGCGACACGGAACGTAACCGCGGGCGATGCCGACGATTAGACTCGAACTGGTGATTCCGGGGCTGTCTTCAAGCGAGGTCCTGGAGCTATATGGGCCCACGTTGCACGTCGCTATTTAAATGGACCCAGGTTCTCAATCCGTTGGCGAAGGGGTGTCCGACCGTTATCCCGCGTTGATAGACACTGGGTCGCGGGTAAGTTGCATTGATGCCACCCTTGCCGAGGAGTTGGGACTGCCAACTGTAGAGGGAGTGCGGCAACAGGTTGCCGGGATACTTGGCAGCGGCGTGGTGGATGTCTACCGGGCTCGGATTTCGATACAGGAATTGAACCTGTCGGTCGTAGGCGACTTTCCTGGGATCCAGCTTGCCGAGGGTGGTCAGCCGTATCGTGCTCTCGTCGGCAGAGACATCCTGAAGTCGTTTACGATGGCATATGACGGTAAGACAGGAGTCGTCAGCCTGAACACCGAATAGTTCCGGTGGTCGGACATTTGCTCTCTTCGTGTAGATGAGACTTCTTTAGGATGTACTGAACTGCCTGTCTCACCTCGAGAAAGCAGGCAATTCTCTGCGAGACAGAATGAGGATACAGATAAGAGCGGCCACCCCGGAAGACGTCGCTTCCATAGCGAGGGTTCACGTTGACTCCTGGCGGTCTACCTATGACGGCATAGTTCCAGCAGAGTACCTGGCTGGGCTTTCATACCAAAGTAGGGAGTCGCTATGGAAAGAGGCGCTCACGACTGATCGACCCGGAACGAGCTACTTCGTTGCTGAAACTCAAGGCGGCGACACTGTCGGCTTCGCAAACTCAGGTCCTGAGCGTGAGGGCGACATCACCTACCGGGGCGAACTCTACGCCATCTACTTACTCGAAGCGTATCAGCACATGGGCCTTGGACGTCGCCTCTTCTCGTCTGTGACGCGGAGATTGCTGTCCGACGGGTTCAACTCGATGCTGCTGTGGGTGCTGGAGGACAATCGTCCCGCCTGCCGATTCTACGAGTCACTGGGAGGTGAGCGAGTCGGCAGGAAGATTGTCACCATCGGTGGGATCGACCTCGTGGAGGTATCCTACGGGTGGAGGGGGATTTTCGACCTTATAGACCTACGCGCCGACGCAGGAAAGCTCTGAGGGGCATAGTGGGGTCTCTCGTCCTATTTGGCTGACGCTATCAATGAGGGCAACCTAACCTTGAGTTGGGACTGTCCTTCGGAGGAAATGTCGCAAGGCTCAACTGACGAACCAGCGATGTGTTCATCGGGAACGACGGCGAATGTTTGAGACTACAGCAGATTTTCTTATGGGCTTTTATTTGAACCCAGTTTACGTTGACGCTCGAAAATTCCGGCCAATAGAATAACCGAGACCCCGACAGGAGTTGCTACAGGTCCCCTTAGGGGAGCCCTAAGCTCTACCACTCTCTTGCCAGGGTCGTTTAGCGGGTGACAGGGAGCCAAGCCATCATGGATTCCCTGCATCTCCCACGTATGCCCATTCTGTTATGGCAAGGATATGGTGTCAAGGCAGATCGGGGCGCGGCTCTTGCAAAGGTAAGTCACACCCTAGATGACATAAACTCGACCCCTGCGGCCCATCGGCACTGATTCCAGCGTGCACGTGGTTGCCCCTGATCCTGTCCCACGGCTACAGACCCGCCGCGAAGACCGGTGCATCGCCACCCCCAAAGCTACGTTGACAGCCCCCAGCCCCTCAAATAGCATACTCAGGGGCAGCCTGCCTTTCCTTGCGGCTCTACGCTTAGAGCTACATTTCGCTTTCAGGCGTGGGTCTGAAACAGGCACTTTAACAATCTGGCCAGAGGAGGTGTAGATTATGGACGGTAGATGGGCAAGATTGACGAGATTGGGCTGGATGCTGACCGTTGCGGGGGTGATCATTATCGCGATTAGCGGATTCCTGACAGGCAACACGGACCTGTTGGGCGATAGCTTTCAGTCCGCTCTCGTAGAGGGTGGACGATCTGATAATCGTGATCGGCGTTGTGACGCTGCTCGTGGGTCTATTCGGTCAGAACATTACTGGACAAGAAGAGTAGTCAAACAGGCGTGCTGCCCCACCGCCAAGTGTCCGCCTCGACTGAATTGAGGCGTCACCGTTGCTCCTGAGACTGTCTGAAGAGTAGCTACAACCTTGCAGGTTGGATTGACTTCCGATAACCGTGTCGGAAGAACCAGCCTGTCCTCCAGCACACACCCCGCCTGTACTCCCCCTCACACCGCCGTCAGGCCCCCATCCACAACCAGCTCTGCTCCCGTAATGTACGACGCCTCGTCGGAGGCCAGGAACAGCACTGCGTTGCCGACCTCCTCGACGCGGCCCCTGCGGCCCATCGGCACTGAGTCCAGGGTGCCGCTTAAGACCTCCTGGTTCCTCGCTGCGGCGGATGAGCGCATCGGCGGCATTGTTCCCGGATGCACGGAGTTGACCCTGATTCCGTCCTGTGCGTACTGGACCGCCGCGGACTTCGTTACGATCCGCACGGCGCCCTTCGACGCGTTGTAACCCATGTGGTTGCCGCTCTGTCCCACGATGCCGCTGATGGACGATATGTTGACGATGGCGCCGCCGGCCTCCTGCATCTGAGGAATCACGCTCTTCATGCCGAGGAACACGCCCTTGGCATTGATGTCCATGAACCTCTCCCAAGCCTCGGTGCTCATAGTGTCATCGTCGTGCGTGCCGCTGATGCCTGCGTTGTTCACGAGGATGTCCAGACTGCCGTAGCGGGCAACCGTCGCCTCGACGGCCTCAGCCCAGTTGGACTCGCTCGTGACGTCGAGCTTCATGAACACCGCATCGCCGCCCGACTCGGCTATCTCCGCCTCCAGCTTGCGGCCCTCGTCTTCGACGATGTCGGCGATGACGACCTTCGCGCCCTCGCGTGCGAATATCCTGCACTCCTCAGCGCCCATGCCGTTCGCGCCGCCCGTGATGATCGCAACCTTGCCTTCAAGTCTCATAGTTCACCTCAGAGTCTTTGCTGTCGCCGATTCTAACACCCCCCGATTGCGCCTGTTTCTGACGCTGATGTACTATCGGCTCTACGGGTGTAGAGCCTGTCCGGCGGAGGCCGGGGCGCGCCCTGGCGGGCTTTAAGCTGATGGAGGTGTGACCAAATGACTGATCTTCTGCTCAAGGGTGGCAGGGTCATCGACCCGTCACAGGGTATCGATGACCAGTTGGATGTGGCAGTCCATGACGGTGCCATATCCCAGGTGTCCTCTAACATCAGACCCGGTCCCGACACCCGCGTCGTCAAGGTCGACGGCAAGCTCGTCGTCCCAGGCATGATCGACCTCCACACACACGTCTACCATGGCGTGAACCAGACCGGCGTGGCCCCCGATCTCGCCGGCGTCTACGCGGGCGTTACCACGGTCGTCGACGCCGGCAGCGCGGGCTGCTACACGTTCGGCGGCTTCCCGGAGCATGTCGTTCCGAAGGTCAAGACGCGCATCGTGTGCATGCTGCATATCTCCAGGGCCGGACTCAACTTCCAGCCCGAGATCGCCGATCGCGACGACATAGACGTCGAAGAGACCGTCCGTGTCATCCAGGCGAATAAGCCGCTGATCCAGGGCGTGAAGGTCCGCGCCGTCGGACCCGCGGTGCCGATCCTCGGCGTCGATATGGTGCGACTCGCCAAGCAGGCTGCGAACGAGGGTGGCGTGCGGCTGATGGTCCACATCGGCGACCGCGGCGTCACCGACGGCCCGACGATCACGCGCGACCTGCTCCCGCTGCTGGAAGAGGGCGACATCATCACGCACCTGTTCACCGGCAATGCGGGCCGCATCCTCGACGACGACGGCAAGGTCGTTCCCGAGATCCTGGAGGCCCAGGAGCGCGGGGTGTTCCTCGACACCGCTCATGGACGGCAGAACTTCAGCTTCGACGTCGCCAGGTCCGCGCTTGAGCAGGGCGTCGTGCCGCGATCCATTAGCACAGACCTCACCATCCCCGGACGACTGAACACGGTTCACAGCCTGACCGAGATGTTGTCCAGGTTCATGGCGCTCGGCTTCAGCCTGCATGACGTGATCCGCATGGCGACCGTCAACCCGGCGAGCGCGCTCGACATGGACGGTAGTCTGGGCAGTCTCGCTGTCGGACGAGAGGCGGACATCAGCGTGCTTGAAGAGCACACCGGCAACTGGCAGTTCCACGACACCGAGGGCGGGACCATCACCGGAGACAAGGCGCTGACCCCGGTGCTAACCGTCAAGTCCGGCGAGGTCTTCATATCCGAGTGGGGCCCCCACCCCTGGGGCTGGCTCCCAGAGCTGGCGTGAATCACGAACAAGAGCGGAGAAACAAACATACATGACAGAAGACATCCTCTTATCTACTGGTGACGGTATTGCGACCGTCACGTTCAACCGCCCCGACCAGCGCAACGCCATTAGCTATCATGGGTGGCTGGAGTTGCGACGCGTCGCCGTCGAGCTTGAGCACGACTCCGACGTCAAAGTGGTCGTCTTCACCGGCGCGGGCGATGCGGCGTTCTCGGCAGGTGCCGACATCAAGGACTTCGAGTCGTACCGCAACAACTCGACGATGGCCAAGGTCTACTCTGAAGCGTTCGACGGCGCGATGGATGCAGTCGAGGCCATCTCCAAGCCCACGATCTCGCTCATCAGGGGCTTCTGCGTAGGCGGCGGATGCGAGCTGTCGACGGCTACCGACATCCGAATCGCAGCCGACAACAGCCGGTTCGGTATCCCCGTGGCGCGATTGGGCATACTGGTCGGCTACAACGAGATGCGCCGGCTCGTCAGGCTCGTCGGCCCTGGCAACGCCTCGTACATCCTGCTGTCGGCGCGGCTCATCGACGCTCAGGAGGCTCATCGCATCGGCCTGATAACGCAGGTCGTACCGACCGAGGAAGTCTCCGAGGTCGCCTACGGACTCGCCAAGGAGATGGCGCCGCTCGCGCCGCTGTCGCAGGCGAGGCACAAGCAGATTCTGCAGACCGTCCTCGACAACCCCGCCGTGGAGTTCCTGACCGAGGAAGAAGAACACCTGCCGTTCACCAACTTCGACAGCGAGGACTTCCACGAAGGCCGCGCAGCGTTCGTCGAACGGCGGACACCTATGTTCAAGGGACGGTAGCCATGACCCAGACGCTGCCACTTCAGGGTGTGAAGGTGCTCGACCTTACGCAGATTATGGCTGGGCCGTACTGCACGATGATGCTCGCCGACATGGGCGCCGACGTCGTGAAGGTCGAGAAGCCTAACGGCGGAGACGACACCCGACGCATGGGCCCGCCGTTCATCGAGGGCGAGTCCGCGGCTTTCCTCGGCATCAACCGAAACAAGCGCAGCATCGTGATCGACCTCAGGTCCGATTCCGGACGCGAGCTAGCGCAGCGAATGGCACGAGAGTCGGACGTCCTGGTGCAGAACTTCAGGCCGGGCTCGCTTGACCGGATGGGACTTGGCTACGAGCAGGTGCGCGAGATCAACCCGGCAATCGTGTACTGCACCATCTCGGGCTTCGGCGCGACCGGGCCCTACGCGCAGCGCGGCGGCTTCGATCTCGTCACACAGGGCATGAGCGGTCTGATGAGCGTTACCGGCCACGCTGACGGCCCACCGGCCAAGGTCGGCGTCCCGATCTGCGACCTCAACGCTGGCATGTTCGGCGCGATCGGCATATTGGCTGCGTACATCAACCGCCTCAGGACAGGGCAGGGGCAGCACGTGGACACGTCGCTGCTGGAGGGCGGTATCGCCTACACATTCTGGGAGTCGGCGATGTACTTCGCCACCGGCGAGGTCCCCGAGCCCAAGGGCAGCGCGCACCGCTTGACGGCTCCGTACCAGGCGTTCGAGACATCGGACGGGTACGTCAACATCGGCGCGGCGAACCAGGCTAACTGGGAGCGCCTCTGCGTCGCCATCGGCTGCGACGAGCTTGTGACCGATCCTCGTTTCGTCGAACCCAGAGACCGCATGGTCAACATCGACGAGCTGGTGTCCACGCTCGACGCGATCTTCTCCCAGCAGTCGTCGGACCACTGGCTGGAAAAGCTGGCAAATGCCGGGGTCCCAGCAGGCCCGATTTACGACCTCGACGAGGTATATTCCGACCCGCAGGTGCAGGCGCGGGAGATGATGGTCGAGACCGACCACCCCGTCGCTGGCCGCGTCAAGAACATCGGCATACCGATCAAGCTCTCCGAAACGCCGGGCCAGTTCCAGCGACCCGCCCCAGCCCTCGGCCAGCACACCAACGAGGTGCTGACCGACCTCGGCTGCTCACCCGACGATATCGAGAAGCTGCGCGGCGAGGGGATCGTGGCATAGGCTTCATGCTCCCGCTATCGGCCTTCCCAAACCGCTCCACTGGACTGACATGTCGATAGCTGACATATACTAAAGGTGGTAGAGGTGTGAGATGGCGACCACTGGGAAACTGATGACAGCCGAAGAATTCGTGAGGATACCCGATGATGGCCATCGGTATGAACTGATCAGGGGAGAACCGAGAAAGGTGGCGGCTGCGAGCTTTGACCATGGAGTGTACGCAAGCCGTATCGTAGAAACGCTGCTCCCATACGTCAGGAGCAACCGACTCGGCGAAGTACCCCTCACAGAGCCGGGGTTCTTGCTGGGAACAGACCCTGACCATGTACGCATCCCGGACGTCGGCTTCGTGAGACAGGAGCGCATAGATGCTGCCGAGCGTCCGTTCGTTTTCTTTTCTGGCGCGCCGGACCTAGTGGTTGAAGTCGTATCTCCTAACGACCGCTACACCGATGTCGACGTTAAGGTAGGCGAATGGCTTGAAGCAGGCGCCAGTCTGGTGATTGTGGTGAACCCGCGCAATAGCACGGTCCAGGTGCATTCGTCTGAAGGCACGAATACGTTGACTGAAGCGGACACGCTGTCCGGCGGCGCTGTGGTGGAGGGGTGGAGTATGTCAGTGGCGGATATATTTTCGTAGATCGTAGTGCCCATTACTCCAGCGAGACTGGTGATGGGCCGTTCTCGACCTCTTGCAGGAATCGGTTGAAGCTTGGACTACGCGAACTGATGGTTTGAGCGTTCAGACTCTGCGCGATCTCTTCGGAGATCAGAGCGGTGTAGAAGTTGTCACCCAACAGATGTTTCAGATGAAGCTTTGGGTTTTGAATCTCGTCGGGACTTGAAGCATCGACGCTCCCCAAGGCTCTTCCGATGTAATCTCTCAGGTTTGCAGCATCGGCGAAATACCACGATTCAAGATGCCACTGCGCGTATGCGTATTGAACACTTGGACCGAATCCACTACCGAGACGATTCGATAGCTCGACTCTGAGCGGGCCAAGTATGTCGTCGGGGTCTTGTCCGTCAGCATCAACGAGAATTACATACTTGTCTGGCGGGAAACCGTCGAAATCATATAACAAGGACTGTATCAGCGAATAGGCTACAGAAACCCTGAGTGGTCTGTTCCCGGGTGGTATGCGAACGGTTACGTCAATGTCCCGATCTCGGAAGTGTGCCAAGAGATGTGGCAGCGCACGCCGCTCTGTCTCGCCTGAGGCGATAACCACTACATGCTTCGTCACTTAGGTTAGCCCCCGAACCCCCTGGTTTCGTGGTATTCCCCGAGACCAAAGCCCGAAGCGTCCAGTGCCTTCCTTACGCCTTCTGGGTTCTTCTCTCTAGTTATGACAGTTCCCAATTGTTCATCACGTCGCACTATGTTTACCGTAGATGGATCGTCTAGGAAGTCGAGGAGCAGTGGTGAGTGGGTGGTCAGCATGATCTGGACTCGCTTCCGCGCGTCGAGTAAGTGCTCGACCAAAGAGGATAGAGCGGCAGGGTGAACGTAGTTCTCAGGCTCCTCTATTCCAATTAGAGATCCGCTTGGCTGTCCGTAAAGCGCAGTCATCAGTGCCAGGATACGCAGTGTGCCACTGGATATGCTCCACTGGTTCACTGGAGACATGAGTCCTGGTTCATCTTGTGTGAAATAGAAGCGGTCTTCGAACTGCCTGATTTCGATCCTGGCGGGGAGGCCTACGATCGAACGCGTCGCAGATACGATTTTCTCAAAGACGTCTGGAGACGAATTCGAGAGATCGTGAAGAGTCTTTCCCAGATTTCGCCCATGCGTGTCGAAGCTACCTAAACCCGTAGTACTCCAGTCGTTGCGCAGAACCAACGGGCTCGGGTCGAAGAACCCCCACCGTCCGACAAACTCAGCGACTTCCCGTGCTG
>JAGWBK010000042.1:0-21761 GCA_021295915.1 Dehalococcoidia bacterium | reverse complement strand
CGAAGACTCCGGTAGTTCCGCACCATGAGACTCGATAGCTTCATACAGTGATACTTCCTTGGCAGGGTGCATCCGCTTGAGCGGACTGGACCGAAAAGGATCCAGTCCACATCATGATGGTATCCAGTTTACGCTTTTCCTATCAGGCGTCGAAAGGCGTAGCCTGCTACTCTATCCCCATGCCGATCACTCCGGTGCATATGGGGACTGCGCTTGCGGCTAAGGTCATCGCTCCGAGGTATTTCAGCTTCGTGGTCTTCGGCATCACGCAGGTCGCGATCGACGCCGAGGCTGCCTTCTACCTGCTCACTGACGACCCCCCGTATCACCGGATACTGCACACCTACCTTGGGGCAACAGTGGTCGCGCTGCTGGCAGTCGTAATCGGCAGGCCGCTGCTGGGACATGTGCTCAGACTGTGGAACCGGCTGGTCCGTGCCGACCGTGAGAGCCTTCTCTGGATCGAGCCGCGAGTCCCGCTGGTTGCGGCAGCATCAGGGGCGCTGATCGGCGGCTACAGCCACGTCCTGTTGGACAGTTTCCTGTACTCGGACATGCATCCGATCTCGCCGCTGTCAGACAGCAACGCCATGTTGACCATGCTGTCGACGCTTGAGGTGTACGCCCTATGCTTCGCGCTCGGCCTGCTGGGCGCGGTCGCGCTGGCTGCCAAGTGGTTATGGAGACGTTGTTCTGGCTGATGAGAGTCTTGTGTAACCCTCTCACTCAGGCCTTACAGGGTAGGTAAGCCGACAGTTCGTTCGTCCTGAGCTTGTCGAAGGACACCCCCACCCCCTGGGTCCCGGCCTTCGCCGGAATGACAAAGTGATGCAGCGGGCCCCTAATCGCCAGTTACTCCGGCTCCGACAGCGTGAACTCCACTCCGCCAGTCCACTTGGCGACGATGTTGTAGATCCACGCCGTCAACGCGGTGAAGACGTACCCGAAGATGCCGTACAGTATCGCGCCGAGTACAGCGAAGCCGATGGAGAACGCCAGCCACACGCCGATGCTGAAGTCGTCATCGTCCCCGAACAGCGAGCTAATGGCACCAGCGATCGGTGTTCCGATGATGGCAAGCGCGACTCCGATGACGAAAATAACGAGAGCGTACATAAGGGCGACTGTTAAGCTTGACCTGTGAACGGAAATTTGCGTTAGACGGCGTCTCATGGTTCTGTCCTTCCTATATGATCCATGTGAGACTACAGGATCTGCGACAGGAACAGCTTCGTACGGTCGCTCTGCGGATCCTCGAAGATCTGGTGCGGCGAGCCCTCCTCAACGACTATGCCCTCGTCGAACATCATCATCCGGTCGGCGACCTCGCGGGCGAAGCCCATCTCGTGCGTCACCACGATCATAGTCATGCCGGACTCGGCTAGCTCCTGCATCACGTCCAGCACTTCCTTGATCATCTCCGGGTCGAGAGCGGACGTCGGCTCGTCGAACAGCATGATCTTCGGCTGCATCGCCAGCGCGCGGGCTATCGCCACACGCTGCTGCTGACCTCCTGAGAGCTCTGTTGGGTACTTGTCAGCCTGCTCCGGGATACCCACGCGCTCCAGTAGGCTCATCGCGATCTCGTCAGCCTCATCGGAGGGCATGTGGCGCACCTTGATCGGCGCAAGCGTGATGTTGCTCTTCACAGTGAGGTGAGGGAAGAGGTTGAACGACTGGAATACCATGCCCACGTCGCGTCGTATCGCGTCGATGTTGCGGACGTCGTCGGTCAACTCGATACCGTCAACGATGATGTCGCCCCGCTGGTGGTCCTCGAGCCGGTTGATGGTCCGGATGAACGTCGACTTGCCCGATCCTGATGGGCCGAAGGCGACGACAACCTCGCGCCGGTTCACCGTGGTTGTGATCCCACGCAGCGCGTGAAAGTCGCCGTACCACTTGTGCACGTCCCGGCAGACGATCATCTCTTCCGGTCCGATCGTCTCTTCCATAGTTGCCATGACTGCCCCCTGAAACTCAAGTATGGACAGGTCTCAAACCTGCCTCTACCGCTCGCCGACGCCGAGGTGCTGCTCGATGCGCCTGCTCACGTATGACATGCCGTAGGTGAACACCCAGAAGACCAGCGCGAGGAATATGAACAGCTCCTTCGCGCTTGCTAGGTACTCTGTGTTGCCCTGTATGAACGCCCGGCTGATCTCCACGACGTCCAGCATACCGATGATGTACACGAGGCTCGTGTCCTTGAACAGCGCGATGAACTGCCCCACGATGGCCGGTATTACGTTGCGGATGGCCTGCGGCAGCGAGATGAGCATCGTCGTCTGCCAGCCGGGAAGGCCGAGCGCGCGCGCCGCCTCAGCCTGGCCGGGGTGCAGCGCCTGCAGGCCTCCCCGGATGTTCTCGGCCATGTACGCCGCGCTGAATAGCGTGATAACGACCGCGGCTCGGAACAGCGAGTTCTGCGGGAAGTTCTCAGGGAATGCCAGCGGCACGAGCACCTGCGACATGAACAGCAGCGTGATGAGCGGCACTCCCCTGAATACCTCGATGAACACTATGCACAGCAGCTTCACCACCGGGAGCTGGCTCCTGCGGCCCAACGCGAGCGCGATACCGATGGGCAGGCTGATCACGATGCCCGCCACCGCCAGCAGCAGGTTCAGCATCAGGCCGCCCCAGTAGATCACCGACACCGGCTGGAGTCCCGGCACTCCCGGCACTCCGCGCAGCAGGACGAGTATTACGAGGAAGATGACCACGCCGAATATCACGATCCATTTCGGCGTGCCGAGCGGCGTGTAGCGTGCGAGCGCCCAGCCCACTCCCAGTGCAGGAAGGTTAGCGACGAGCAGAGCTCGCACGTCCATGCCCATCGTGTCCAGGCTGTATGGCAGCAGGGCGAATGCCGCAATCACCACCACGACAAGTATTGCAATGCGCTTGGTGAGGCCGCTTCCAGCGACTCCCCAGGCCATGCCAAGCAGCGCGGACACCAGCAGCAGTCCCACCTGCGGCCGCCAGAAACAGTTCTGACCGTTACACGCAGCCTCGATGTTGTACTGGCCGATGATCATCTGGCCGCCAAGGACGCCGATCACCGTCCAGTCGGCGCTGAAGATAATCCAGCCCAGTCCGTACCACAGGGAGACCGCGAGTACGATGACCGACACGGCGGTCAGCACGCTGTTGAACCGTGTGCTGAACAGGTTGGTGCGCATCCAGCCGACCACGCCCGTGGTGGAGCGCGGCGGCGGGAGAGGCCCTCCTCTGCCTATGTCAGTGCTTGTTGCCATCAGTACTTTATGTGCCGGTTGTACAGGTTGCCTATCAGCGAATACGTGAGGCTCATCGCCAGGTAGGCAGCCATTATCAACATGAATATCGACACCGCCGGCGCGGTCTGTGTCATCGTCTTGGCCACGTTGGTCAGGTCCGAGTAGCCGATCGCGCCCGCCAGGCTGCTGTTCTTCGTCAGGTTGAGGTACTGGCTGATCAGCGGCGGCACTATGACTCGCAGAGCCTGCGGGAACGTCACGTGTCGCAGCGCCTCCATCGCCGGAAGTCCGAGCGCGCGTGCGGCCTCGACCTGTCCGCGTCCCACCGACTGTATGCCGGCTCTCACGATCTCGGCGATGAACGACGACGTGTACGTCACCAGTCCGGCCAGCAGCGCCACCAGTCCGCCTGCCACGGTGAATCCACCGACGATTCGTCCGAAGGTACCCTGAGGCTCCGGCACCGAGATCTGTAGCGGGGCCGCGCCGGATGTTACGCCGATCACCAGCCAGCCGGCTGCGCCGATCACGATGGCTGTTCCCCAGCCCGAGATCAGAGGGTAGGACGACGCCCCAGTCAGTATCTCACGGCGGGTCAGGTGCCTGTTAATGAGGAATCCGGCTACGACCGCAACGATCGCAAGCGCGAACCAGGAGAGTGCCGCTTCCCAGGTGGTTGGTACAGGGAACGGGATGGATATCCCGCCGTTGTTGATGTACACCCGGTCGGCTATGACGTATCCCTGTCGCACCTGCGGCAGCGCGAGGACTATGTAGAACCAGAAGAAGAGCTGCACAAGCAGGGGCACATTTCTGAAGAACTCGACATATGCCAGCGCGATCTTGGCCACTACCCAGTTCCCCGACAGTCGCGCCACGCCTATCACAATGCCCAGCGCGGTAGCCAGAATCACGCCGACTATCGAGACGATGACCGTATTCGTCGCGCCTACGGCGAAGGCGTACAGGAATGAGTCCGACGACTCGTAGGGCAGGAAGTGCTGACCGATGGGGGTCTGGTACTCGCGGTCAAGGAAGCTGAAACCGTGGGGTATCTCCCGGTCCTGCACGGCGTTGGCGATGTTGGCGAAGAACCACACGACCAGGACGACAACCAGTATCCCCGACAGGATCTGGGTCACCCACTGGATGACCTGGACATGCCGCCAGACCGGTATGCTCTGGTAGGTCGTTAGACTGCGAAGCGTTGTCACTATGGCCGTCCGTCCGCTCTCCGAATTCAGAGTTACCTGATTCTATTACATCCTCGCGTAATTCGCTCAAGTCTGTGGAGAGATGGGGTCTGCGTGGGGGTATCCCTTGTGGGCACCCGATCCCTCTCTGCCGAACTGGGCAACCACAAGGGACACCCCTACTGCCGGAAGGCCACAAATAGAAAGGGGCGACCGGCTTCATCCGGGGCGCCCCTTTACTTGGCTTAACTATTCAGACTGTTACGTTACCGCAGCGGCGCGGAGTAGATCTGGCCGCCCTTCGGGCAGTCCATGCACGCGGCGTCGGCCCACAGGGCGTTGCGTCCGTTCGCGCGCGGAAGGTCGATCCCGCCCGGACCGAGGTTGCGGTCGTAGACCTCGCCGTAGTTGCCCACGGCATTGATCACGTCCTGCGCAACCGTCTGGCTCAGACCGAGGCTCTCCTGGCCGAACGAACCCTCGAGGCCGAACAGCCTGTCAACCTTGGTGTCGCCGGTGACTGCGGTGGGCACGCTGCCGGAGTCCACACTGTAGGCCTCGGCATAGATGAGGATGCCCATAACGGTCTTCACGATGTCGAACCACTGGTCGTCGCCATGAGGCACCACCGGGCCAAGAGGCTCTTCGGAGATGGTCTCAGGCAGAATGACGTGGGCGTCGCGGTTCTGGAACGCGCTGCCGATGGCGGCGAGCTGCGAGCGGTCGTTGGTGAACGCGTCGCACTGGCCGCTCTCATAGGCGGCCACCACAGCGTCAGTGTCCTCGAATCCCAGCGCTGTGATGTTCAGGTCGTTCTGGTTTGAGGTGGTCGTGCCCTGGGTCACGCACACGGTCGCGTCCTTCAGCTCCAGCGCGCTCATCAGGCCGAGGTCCTTGTTGACCATGAATCCCTGGCCGTCGAAGAACATCGTCTGCGCGTAGTTGCCCCACTGCGAGTCGCGTGAGGTCGTCCAGGTAACTGTCCTGACAAGCATGTCGACTTCACCGGACTGGATCGTCGGGCCGCGCTCTGCGGCGGAGATCAGGCGGATCTCGATCTTGCTCGGGTCGCCGAGAACAGCGGCCGCCAGCGCGCGGCAGAGGTCGATATCGAAGCCGACGTTGTTGCCGGAGCTGTCGAGATAGCCGTAGCCGGGCACGTCGTTCCTGCTGGCGCAGATGACCTTGTCCCTCTCCCTGACCTGTGCGAGCCTGTCGCCCACCATCATGGAGTCTTCGGGCATCATCTCGTCCGCCATGGCCTTGGCGTCTTCCTCGGTCATCATGCCCATGGCCATTGCGGCCTGCTTAATCTGATCATCGGACATCGTTTCGGAGCCGGCCTCTACCATGCCCATGCCCATGGCAGCTTCTTTGATCTCGGCGTCGCTCATCTCTTCCGAGCAGGCCGCCAGCGTCAGCATCGCGGCAACTGCTATCAATGCCACCAAAACTGCACTATTCTTGACTTTATGCAATACTTCCCCTTCCTTTATCTACGCTATGCTTGATTTTCCACTGACCAATACATCGCATAAGTATAATCAAAAATCGCGGCCAAATTAAAGGAGAATCTGAGCGTACTGACATCTATTTCACGCGCTCGATTACCCGCCTCGTGCCGTCTACCAGCGTGTCGATGTCGGACTCGCTCGTCAGCGAGTTCATCGCGCCCGCGGCCCCGCCCTGGAGCAGGACGCCCTCGTTGAGCAGCCCGACGAACAGCGCCTGTCGCATGGTGCTGTCCCCACGGACCACCGTGCGGTAGTCGGTGATCTCTTCTGAAGTGAAGTGAATGCCGAACAGCGATCCCACGCCCGTGACCTGCGCCGGCACCTCGAACTCGTCGAACACAGCACTCAGCTTGGCCCTGAGCTCGCCACCCAGCGCGTTCATGCGGTCGTACACCTCGGGCGTCAGGTGGTTCATGACCACCTCTCCCGCGGCCATCGTCACCGGATTGGCGTTGAACGTTCCGGCGTGAGCTATCGCGGCTCCCTTCGTGGGATCGAACAGCTCCATGAGGTCGGCCCGGCCACCGAACGCGCCGACCGGAGTGCCGCCGCCTATGATCTTGCCGAAAGACGTCATGTCCGGGATCACGCCGAACATCTCCTGCGCGCCGCCGGGAGCGACACGGAAGCTCTGCACCTCGTCGTAGATCAGGATGATGCCCAGTTCGGTCGTCAGTTCGCGCAGGCCCTTCAGGAACTCGATGTCTCCAGCCAAGTAGCCGAAGCTGGACATGATCGGCTCCATGATGAGACAGGCCACTTCGCTCGCGTTCTCGCGAAGCACCCGCTCGCACCAGTCGAGGTCGTTGTACGGCAGCACGATCACCTGGTCCAGGATGCTCTGGGGCAGCCCCGGATGCTCCGGGATCGGCGTCGGACCTGACGGGTCGAGCTTTGCAAGCGGAGGCCGGACGCTTACCGAGACGTACTCGTGCGCTCCGTGGTAGCCGCCCTCGAACTTGGCGATCTTCTCCCTGCCGGTGAACGCGCGGGCGGCGCGGATTGCCATCATCGTGCCCTCGGTGCCCGAGTTGGTGAACCGGACGAGGTCGACCGACGGCACCCGCTCGGTGATGATCTTCGCCATTCGCACCTGCGGATCGGTCGGGCCGGTGAACGCTGTTCCCCTGGCCGCCTGCTCCTGGATGGCTCGGGTCACGTCCGGGTGGGCGTGTCCGAGAATCAGGCTGGTCGCGTTGATCATGAAGTCGAGCAGGCGATTGCCGTCCGCATCATATATATAGTGGCCCTCGCCCCGCTCTATGAAGTGAGGGTAGGGCGCGAAGAACGCCGTGCCGCGTGAGCTTCCGCCGGGAAGATACTCCTCGGCGTCGGCCTGCTTCTGTCCGGAGACTGGGGTTCGCGCTGTAGCTTGTCTTGGGTGGTCATTGGGACTCCTTTCCGGGGTCTCGTTACATAGCTGTGGCGCCGCCGTCTATCACCAGCTCGCTGCCGGTCATGTACGAGGCTTCGTCAGACGCCAGGAAGAGCACGCCATTCGCAACGTCGGACATATCGCCCATGCGTCCCAGTGGGACCAGACCGATGCGCGCCTCCCTGACGTCGTCGTCCGGGAACGCCTCGCGGATCATGTTCGTGTCTATCGGGCCGGGATGGACCGAGTTGCAGCGTATGCCCTCGGCAGCATACTGGATTGCCGTGGACTTGGTCAGCAGCCTCACGGCCCCCTTCGACGCGTTGTACGCCGTCGTGCCCAGGCTTCCGATGATGCCTGCGACGGATGAGATGTTGACTATCGAGCCGCTGCCCGACTCACGCATGGCCGGGATCGCGGCCTTCGTGCCGAGAAACACGCCCTTCGCGTTGATGTCCATCGTCCGGTCCCAGCCCTCGACGGTCTGGGCCTCGACGTTGCCGCCGTCAAAGATTCCGGCGTTGTTTACCAGGATGTGCAGGCCTCCGAACCGCTCGACAGCGGTATCGACAGCCCTCTGCCAGTCGGCCTCGCTCGTCACGTCGAGATGGACGAACACAGCCTCGCCGCCCGCCTCCGCGATCTCCGCTTCCACCTGCTGGCCCTCGGCCTCAAGGACGTCTCCGAAGACGACCTTCGCTCCCTCAGAGGCGAAGAGCCGCGCCTCGGCCGCTCCCATACCCCTTCCGCCTCCGCTTATGAGCGCTACCTTACCTTCCAATCGCATGACCTACCTCCCACCATCTGATACAGCTTGAGATTATACGCCGTCCCTCTGTTTCCATACACCCAGCCAGAGTGAACACTACTACATTACATGGAAGTTCAACTGGTTGGCGGATCACGTAGCCCACTTGCCGGTGTGGTAGGATTCGCGGGCGATTACGCATGAACCGCTGATGCCGGTTCGCCATCAAATGGGTAAGAGGCCAAATGCTTGATTTCCAACAATACGAATGGCTGAGCTTCGACTGCTACGGCACGCTGGTCGACTGGGAGACTGGCATATCCGACGCCGTCGACGCCGCGCTGCGCTCCCACAACATCCAGTTGTCCAGGTCTGAGATCCTCGAGCTCTTCGCCGAGGTCGAGCCCCAGATACAGGTCGGCACCGGATTCCTCGAGTACCGGCGTGTCCTGCGGCGCGTGATGGCGCTGATCGGCATCAGCCTCGATTTCCAGTTCACCCAGTCCGATCTGACCTGCCTCGCAGACACTCTGCCGTCATGGCCGATCTTCTCTGACACCATCCCGTCGCTCAGGGCAATGAAGGCGCGCTACAAACTCGCGATAATCTCCAACGTAGACGACGACCTGTTCGCCCAGACCGCCAAGGTCCTGGAAGTGTCGTTCGACGCTGTCGTGACCGCCCAGCAGGTGCGGAGCTACAAGCCCGACCTCAGCAACTTCCACACTGCGCTGGAGCGAATGGACGTCGACAAGAGTCGGTGGCTGCACATCGGCGAAAGCCTCTATCATGACATCGGTCCTGCGAACCAGCTTGGGATCTCGTCGGTATGGGTAAATCGTGGTCACGACCGCGAAGGAGCCGGGGCGACGCGCCCCACCGACGCAAAGCCCGACCTAGAAGTGCCGGACCTCGAGACCTTGGTCAGAATGATGGATCTCACTTGAGAAACCGAGATGATTGCATTAGCCCCCTCTCCCTCAGGGAGAGGGCTGGGGTGAGGGTGAAAGGTTCGACTCCAACCTACTGGACACTACCCACACACCTATGGTTTCCGAATAACGGACTTATGCAATCGTCTTAAGAAACCGGAAGTAAGGTTCCTCCGTAGCATATTTGGGTAACCCGTTGGGATCGGGAAACTGACACTTGTTCACTAGAAGACCAGTCAAAAGCCTCTTGGTCATGGCGCTCGTCGCGATGATGGCTTTCGTTATCGCGTGCGGCTCGGACACATCCGAACCTGCCCCCGCGTCGGCTCCGACGAGTCCACCAGCGGCTCCTGCCGCTCCGACTACGGCCGCTGCGCCACTAGTAGCTGTCGCTCAGGACACGGCGACGCCCACCAGCGTCCCGACTGCTGAGCCGACCACTCCTCCCGCGCCCCCGACTGCTGCTCCGGAACCGACCGACACACCGGCACCTGAGCCGACGGATACGCCAGTTCCAGAGCCGTCTCCGACTGTGTCGGCTGTGTACACGGGTGCGCCTGCCAGTGCCCCGGTAGCTCCGACGGCAACGGCCGCTCCCGAGCCGACCGCGACTGAGCCGCCGCCGGATACGCCCACTCCGCCACCGCCTCCAGCGCCGACAGTGACGGCCGTTCCGCCCACGTCCACACCGGTGCCGCCGACCGCGACGGTCGCCCCTGTGGTCGCCGTTGACATCGGCAGCAGCGTCGGCGAGCGCGTGCCGGACTTCGAGCTCACACTGGCTGACGGCTCAACCGTATCGTTTGCGAGCCTGATGGAGAGTGAACGTCCGACGTTCTTATTCTTCTTCTCGACTTTTTGACCGATCTGTCGCTCCGAGTTGCGGAGCCTGAGCGGGATCTTCCCGGAGCACTCTGGAAGCGTAGACTTCTACGCGGTCAACGTTGATCCCTCGACAAGCCTGGATGAGGCTGCCGGGTATGGACAAAATCAGGACTGGACGTTCCCCGTAGCCAAGCCTGATGATGGGATGATCAGGAACTTCAACATCGTCAAGCACTCGGTCAAGGTCGCCTTTGGTGGGGACGGCGTTATCGTCTATCGCGACGGCTTCGGCAAAGGCAACGCCGGGACGTGGACGCAGGTCTTCCAGAACCTGAGCGGCAGCTAGTCAGCGTCTACGGAGCAGGCGGGAACGGATCTTCGACACTCCCGAGGGCCTGCCACTCCACAATGGACGTATCCCTGCTCGTCTTGTCTCCCCAAAGACTCTTAACGTAGGTGAGCACCGCGACGATCTCCTCGTGACTGAGCTGCTCGCCGAACGCGGGCATACCGCTCTTGAAGTCCGGCAGGCTGGGGGTCTCCAGCATCTTCCCGCCGTTCTTGACGTACCTGTAAAGGAAGCCGTCGGAGTGGTGCCAGGTATGACCGTCGCCATTGAGAGGCGGGGCGGGAAGCACGCCGTCCGCATTCGGAATGTGCCAGTTGGGCTGGCCCACGCCACCCGCCAGATGGCAGGCAACGCACGTGGTGGTGAAGATCTCCTCCCCCAGCCTGCCGGATAGAGCCGGTGGCTCAGTAGCTGCAGGTGCGGTTACGCTCTCGCCTGAGGAAGAAGAGCAGGCGAGAATGGCGAACGATGCTAGCACCAGCGCAGCTAAAGCGATGCTAGCATGAGAGATCCGCGGAAACAGACTGTGGAGATGGCGAGTTTCTTCTGTCATGAGGTCACTGACTCTGGTTAATAGTTTCGATATTCGGTACGCTTCGTTAAGTGGGAGCGGATTGAGTTCGCTCCAAGTTCCCCGGTAATCAACCTGCTTAGGATAACGCCGTTGCTAATGAAAGTCTCAGCGATCTGCATAGGTCTGGCAGCACTTGCCGCCGTAGCCTGTGGCTCCGAGGAGCCCGCTGCGCCATCTCCCACCGTCGCCCCGGCAGCGTCTGCCATAGACTTCAAGATCGGAAACAACATCGGCGACCGCATACCTGAGTTCGAGATAGTGCTGACCGACGGCACACCGATCACGTCGGCCGGTCTGCTCGAAAATGGGAAACCGGCGTTCCTCTTCTTCTTCGCCACGACTTGAACGATCTGCCGCTCCGAGTTGCGGAGCCTCAAGGACATCTGGCCCGAGTACGCTGACACAGTCGACTTCTACGCGATTAACGTAGACCCATCCGACGACCTGGAGACACTGGAGAACTTCGGCAAGAATCAGGGATACCCATGGCCCATGGCCGACTCCGACAGCGAGGTGCTGTTCAAGCTCCACGTGACGAACCAGTCCACGAAGGTGGCGTTCGGAGCGGACGGCATCATCATCTACCGTGAGAAGATGGGCGGCGGCGGTCCAGACGTCTGGCACGGTATTTTCCAGCAGCTGTCCGGAGGCGCCTGATCGCCTGAGATGTTCCTTCTCCCCTGGTGGGAGAAGGTCAGGATGAGGGGGATTACACTTGTCACCCTCACCTCAATCCTCTCCCATCAAGGGAGAGGAGGCATAAGGAATCACCTTTACAGACACCCTCTGGCAGACGTAGCGACGCTATACTGGAGCGCCGAGGAGTATCGACTCCATCTCCGCGAGCATGTCCTCAGCCCTCGCCCTGAGCTGTTCCCGAGTCAGTTCGGCTATCGGATGGGTCGTCAGGACGACCGGATACGCTGGAGCGCCCCACATCTGCGCCATCGACCTCGCTGTGACCTCGAAGATGTCAGTGCAGATGGTTACCGAGGGGATACCGGCCTTCTCTGCGTGGATTCCGTCGTGCACACTGCACGCGCTGCAAGACCCTCAACTGCCGATTGCGACAACTACGTAGTCACACTCCTCGGACATGCTGCTGATGACATCAGGGTCAGCCGGCTTGGACGCCGACGGCTTCCGGTGGTAGACGACGTTCGAGACGCCGTACTTCTCGTTGAGAACGTCGGCGATCTCTTCGAGAAGCTCTCGCGCCCCGTCCTTGGCGTCATCGATCAGCCCGAGCCGCTTGTTCGCCAGCGACTCCAGCCTCTGGGCAGGAACAAACGTAGGAATAATAGGCTTCGTCGTGGGATCGACAAGCGTGTGCTGCAATCGAGTGGCCGTAGCCATGGTCGTACCTCCGGGAACTCAGGCTGCGGTCATTATACCGCAGTGCCGAACTTTGTTTAGCCTTTTTTCGTGTGAGTGGGTATAATGCGCCTATCGGTCGATAATCGGGCGTAGTGTGCTCAGCGTTTAGCCTCAAACTCAGTCCTCGCCACCACACCAGGAGAGGTGACATGACATCAAGTGAATTCTCATTCGCCACCTTTTCATCCAACCCGTTCTACGAGGCGCTTAACGCGAGACTTGTAGCCATGGCCGAGCCGAGTTCCGGTCAGCGCATTGTCGACCTTGCCTGCGGCACCGGCGGCGTGACCAAGCTCATTCTCGCGCAGCTTCGCGGTGCGAGAGACTCCGTTATCGTCGCTGTGGACCACTCCTCCATCGCACTCAAGCAGGCGATGGAAGACCTAAAGGCCCACAGGGATAATGCCGTCCAGTTCGTGCAGAGCCAGGTCGAGCAGGTGTCCGAGTCAATGAAGGAACGGGCTGATACTGTCATCTTCTGCAACGCCATTCACTACATCCCCGACAAGGACGGACTCATCGATGAGATTGAGCGCACGCTCAACCCCGGTGGGAAGTTCGCGTTCAACACCTCGTTCTACGAAGGTGGACAGGTGCCGGAGTCTCTCCAATTCTACCGCAAGTGGATGTTCAAGTCGGCGCGTGTGCTGCGCAGAGAGTACGGACTCTCCCCGCAGCGTGCTGACAAGGTCGAGTCGCGCAAGCACCTGACCGCCGAAGAGTATCGCGACCTGCTGGAACGTCACGATTTCACCGTCATACGCCAGGTGGAGGACAGGGTCCAGGTGCCGATCGAGGGCTGGCTGGACATCAGCACCTTCGAGGACTTCATAGTGGGCACCATGCCCGGCGTCCCGCTGAAGGAGGCGAGCGCGTCTCTACAGACCGGTGTGCACCAGACGTTCGAGGAGATGGAGATCACCCACGTCCCCCGCAACTGGCTGGACATCGTGGCCGTTCGCAAATAAGCAGGGTACACCCCCGGCTCAAGGCCGGGGCAGGTTCTGGACCCGTAAGTTTGCCCCTCTACTTAACAGAACAAGACGTCGACCGCCTCCTGAATATGGAGGCGGCTCTCTTTGCGGTAGAATCCGTGCTGCGTCGACAGGCCGACGGCACCGCTCTCAATCTCCCCAGGCAGCGCCTGATGGCCGCTCCGGACACCCACGTCAACACCATGATGGCCTCCGACAGCGAGCTGGGCGTCTTCGGTTTCAAGACGTATACCTATGCTGGCGGCGTGTACAGGTTCTTCGTATTCCTGTCGGATAACCGCACCGGCGAACTGCTCGCGATCGTCGAGGCCAATCGACTCGGCCAGCTACGCACCGGTGCCGCCACAGGTGTGGCGACCGGCCTAATGGCGCGACCCGAGGCTGCCACCGTAGGGGTGATCGGCAGCGGATACCAGGCAAGGACACAGCTTGAGGCCGTCAGCAAGGTCCGCGACCTGAGCGCCGCCAGGGTCTACAGCCGGAACTCCGAGGGTCGAAGCGCATACGCGTCTGAGATGTCAGAACGACTCGGTTTCGATGTCTCTCCCGTCGACTCAGCCCATGCTTCAGTCGAGGGAGCCGACATAGTCATCACGATCACGAGCTCCCGCACGCCGGTACTACACGGCGAGTGGCTGGAGCCGGGAATGCACGTCACCGCCGTCGGCGGAGCGGACCCCTACGTGACCGAGCTCGACAACGCGGCTGTGCAGCGAGCAGACCTGATAGTCGTCGACGACCTCGCGCAGACCCGGATCGAGTCCGGTGAGCTGATGATGACCGCAGGACGAGGCCTCGTGCTCTGGGAGCAGATGGTCGAGCTATGGGAGATCGTCAGCGGCCGGACACCAGGCCGTCACCGCCCGGAAGAAGTAACCCTCTTCAAGTCCCTCGGAATGGCCCTCTGGGACATCGCCACCGCCAAAGCCGCCTACGAACGCGCCATAGCCGAAGGCGTTGGCCGGGAGGTTTAGACCAGAGGCTCACGCTTTGAACCTGTTCCAGATTGGTAGGCACTGCCGTTTCGTCATATCGGCGAAGGCCGGAATCCAGGAGTAGAACAGAGGCTCATGCACGGGCCGCCTACAAATTTGGGACTGCATCTCATGCTTGAAGCTGTATCAATCTAGTCGGTAGATGCACACCGTCAGTCGTCATTCCGGCGAAGGCCGGAATCCAGAGGTGGCTGGGGCCAACGCTCTTGCCGAGGCCTCCCACGAAACTGGTTCAGACCCCTCACGCTTTTCTGGTGCTAGCTAAACGGACATCGCATGATATGATGACTGCCATGAAGTTCGAGCGAATAACTGTCGATCCACAAGTATGTGAGGGCAAGCCAACCGTCCGTGGCACTCGTATGACCGTCGAGTTTGTGCTCAAGCTCGTAGGAAACGGCTACACGGCGGACGATATTGTAAGGGAGTATCCTGAATTAGGGCCTTCCGATGTCTATGCCTGCGCCACCTATGGCGCATGGATGGTGAGTGAGAGGTCCTCACCATTGGATGAGGCTCTTAGCCGACATTCATATTTCCCCTCGCACAGTTCGTTTTCTGAACAATCTTGGGCACGAAGCTGTCAGAGTTGATGATCTTCTGCCAGCAACCGCCCCTGATCCGGAGATCATAGCTGCTGCACTTTCGGAGGATCGCGCTGTCTTGACTCAGGACTTGGGATTCTCCGGAATGGCTGTACAGTCAGGACTATCGGCACCCTCTATCATTTCGCTCAGACTCTCAGATTCTCGCGTGGACGCAGTCAACAGCAGGTTGAGCCAGGTGCTTTCGGTTATTGAGGTGGATGTGGAAGCGGGCGTTCTCGTGACTGTGGATGACAACCGTGTCAGGATGCGTCGGATACCTCTTTAGTCGTTGCCCTTGTCGCGTAACCTCAGCCTCACCCCCCACAGCGCCGGCTTGAACACCATCAGGTAGACCATCGCTATCACCTTCAGCACGATGAGCGCTTGTCTCCGCTTGTGAGTTTTGCCAAAGCAAGATAAAGATTTCCCCAACAAGATTGTAGGAGCATTGGAATGCAACGAGAAATCATCGACCTTTGGGCAGATATTGGTTCTGAAGGATACTGGAGCGATCTCTTGGCCAAGAATCCCGGCATATTCGTCCCATTCAGTGAAAGATGGCCGCAACCTGGCTTCATAGGCAGCCATTACTTCGACTCAGATAGTCGAGTAGTTGTATTGGGACAGAACCCTCGTGCATCCAACACCGTGACTACCGCCGAAGCTGACATGGAGATGTTCCGCCTAATCAGGAATCACAGTCAAGAAAGGTCTGCTGAGAGCATCGTCGAACTGTTTTCCATGATACGGAGCTTCATGCTGGGTATTGACTATGGACGAGCTTGGATACCTATAACCACTGTCAGAAGACATCTGAGTTTGGCCTTGGACAGCGTTGCGTATCTGAATCTGATCCCGCTGGCTACTTCTGAAGATCGAATCGTCCCCGCGTTTGAGTATGCGTATGAAAACTCGACGATGCTTCAACTGCAATCCCTAAATCCAGACAAGATTGTGGTGTTTGGGAAGGGTACCTACGATAGGTTTAAGTACCTAGGCGGGACTGACCAATACGAAGCTCGCTATGTTGGACAGCGAAGTTATAGTAGGGATGCTCCACCTGTCAGGAGATGGCTGAATAGGTAACTCATACTCTTACTTGGCCTAACTGGTTCGCTACAGGCCCTACCGCTGTGCGATACAATTGACATTCAGGAGGTCATTCTAGCCAGCCGGATGTCTCCATATTCGCCCACCCTGCGAGGTGCGATATGACCACACTTAGAACCACCAGGTCCCACGCCGGATTCAGGCTCCCGGACCCACCTCCACGCGAGCCAGATGAGATGACCAGCTACGAACACCTTCACGCGCCAGGTAGTACACACCACCTCATCCGCCACTTCGGCAATTCCGATACCACGCTGGTGACCGCCGAGCGTTATATCTCCATGGAACCCCGCTCGGGCAGATCCCGACGAAGGAGACCAGACCTGCTCATCGCTTTTGATGTCGACCCCGCAGCCTACATCGAAAGCAACGGTTACATCATCTCCGAGCAGGGAAAGCCCCCCGACTTCGTGCTCGAGGTGGCCTCGGAGAGTACAGGCGACGAAGATGTCGGAGAGAAGCGAGACGACTATGCTGCTTTTGGGATCCTCGAGTACTGGCGATTTGATGAAACTGGTGAGTACCACGGTGATTGGCTGGCAGGAGAACGGCTGGTTGATGGGGAGTATCAGCCAATTGAGATCGAGCAGTTGTCTGAGGACGTTCTACAAGGTTACAGCGAAGTACTGAATCTGAACATAAGGTGGCACGCCGGGCAGTTGGAGTGGTTTGACCCGGCAACCGGTCGTCACATCCCGACCTTTGACGACGAGCGTGCCCGTGCCGAAGACGAGCGTACAGCTCGCATAGTGGCCGAGAGGCGTGCAGATGCAGCAGAGGCTCGAGTCCGAGAGCTTCAGGATGAACTCAGAAGAGCGCGGGATTCTTAACTACCGAATCGGAATCAGTGAGAATTGATCAGGGTCGGATCCTTATGCCCTGCCTCACCCCCACAGCGCTGGCTTGAACACCATCAGGTAGACCATCGCGATAATCACGACTACCTTGAGCGCCAGCAGTATTCGTCCGCGTGCGTGGGCCCTGTCGTACTCGGCGGAGTCTGCTGAGCCGTCCGCAACCAGCGCGATCTGACCCTTGATGACTCGTGCGTGGAATCCCACGAGCCCCAGGAGCACGATGAAGAACAGGAGCGAAAGCTCGAGCCACGGCGTGGACCACGCCCAGCCGGCGCGGTCGATCAGCCCGAGTCCTGTGAGCAGGACGAGCACGTAGGCTGGCATCACCATCCGACGCTCCATCATCCTGATGGTATCCAGCGTGAACGACCTCGACTCCGGCGCCAGCACAGCTCGGCGCAGCCAGAAGAAGTAGGAAACCGTCGCCCCGACTGCGACGAGCGCAGACAGGATGTGTATGGACAGCAGTATCTGTACGGTGGTCATGCGCTAGACCGTCATCGAGCAGGCACAGCCGCCCGGACCGCACCCGCCGCATCCACCGGCGCCCGCAATCGCTCCGACCGAGCCGGAGTCGTCGGACGCGAACGCCGAGAACACCGACAGCTTCTTTTCGGAATCGCCCTCGCAGATGGGGCAGGGAGCGTCGTCGTTCATGCGACTTATCGGCCGCAGCTTCTCGAACCTGTGGCTGCACGTGTTGCAGACGTACTCATAGATCGGCATTGTTGATCCCCCTCGCGGGACGTTTCTGCGGTAGACCGGATACTTGAACACATTCTAGGTTCGGGCCGGAACATGGTCAACCGGAGATGCGGTCCAACACGATGCGACAGAGAGTGGTATCCTTCGGACACAGCGCAGGAACCCCGATCAGCCACGGCCTGGTGTCGGCAGCAGCCAACGTGGCGGCATGGAGGCTGCAATGCAAGCAGCAGCGCGTCCATTCGTATACTTCGCCATCTTGCTGCTCGCTGTCGGATTCTGCTTCCTGGCTGACGTTGGAGACATACCTCCTGGCCACGACCATGCCAAGGTGCGCTGCGCGTGGCCTGCCGGCGATACCAGCTACAAGCCCTGGTATGTCGAGGACATAGGAGGAGCCGAGGACGAGAGGCAGGACATGCCTGCATCCGGCCGTTGCGTGGGCGTTCAGGCTTTCTGACTATGGATCTGCGCTGCGAATGGGCTCCCTCTTAGCCGATGGCAATGTCGTCGGTCTGGTACATGACCTGGCCCCCGACCACTGTGACGGCTGACTCGATCTGACCCAGCTCGTGGGCCGACTCACGGAACGGGTCATGCTGCAGCACCACCAAGTCGCCCAGCTTTCCAACCTCCAGACTGCCCTTCACGTCTTCCTCGAAGGCCCCGTGCGCGGCGTTCACGGTCATCATGGATATGGCATCTCTCACGGGCACTCTCTCAGCTTCCGTCAGTACCCTGCCTGAGCTGGTGACCCTGTCGATAGCGTTCTGGATACAGAAGAGCGGGTTCACCGGAGTCACAGGGCAGTCCGAGTGGAGCAGCGGCTTGATCCCAGCCTGGACCGCCGAACCGATCGGGTCGAGGTGAGTCACCCTGTCAGGGCCAAGGAAGCGCTCCCGGTGTCGGTCGCCGAAGAAGTAGACGTGGTTCGGGAAGAAGTCTGGGATTACTCCAAGGTCGCGCATCTTCGAGATGTGCTCCGGCAGGCAGACCTGGCAGTGCTCGATGCGGAAGCGGTGGTCGGCCTTCGGGATGGTCCGCAGCGCGTTCTCGTAGGCCGTCAGCACGGCGTCGATGGCAGCGTCGCCGTTGGCGTGGGTGGCGATCTGGTAGCCCCGACGGTGCAGGGCCATGACCATCTCGTTCAACTCGTCCTGCTCGTAGATAAGCCAGCCCTGCTCGTCGGGGTCGCAGTGGTAGGGCTCGCGCAGGGCCGCAGTGATTCCCTGGATCGACCCGTCGGAGATGATCTTGCATCCGGCGACCCGTACCCACTCGTCGCCGTCGCCGGTTCCGAGGGCGAAGTCTGTACTCTTCAGATACTCCCACTGCATGAACATGTTGACCCTGAACTTCAGGAACCCTTCATACTTCGCCCGCTGGTAGGTGTCGAGGATGTTTACGCCCCGCGCGTTGCCGACACTGGCATCGTGGATGGTCGTTATGCCGCGCCGCAGGTACTCGTCCTGCGCCCCGACGAACCCGGTCCGCACGTCGTCTTCCGTGTAGGCGGGCAGAAGCTGGTGCACGAGTGCCTGCGCGGTCTCGTACAGCATCCCGTCTGGCTCGCCGCTGGCTGGGAACCTGCCGATGCGTCCGCCGGGAGGGTCCGGAGTTTCGTCGTGGATTCCAGCCATCTGGAGCGCAGTGGAGTTGGCCGCGAGCATATGCCCGGAGTTGTGGACGATTGCGATGGGGTGACCTGTCGACGCGGCGTCGAGGTCGTGACGGGTGGGATGCCGCATATCCTGAAGGCCGGTGTCGTCGTAGCCCCGGCCTCGTACCCACTCCCCAGGCGGCGTTCCGGCTGCCCGCTCGCGTAATCGTTCAACGATATCACCGATGTTGCGGTTGGGCGGCGTTCGGACGTCCACCTCCAGGAGGTTGGTGCTGTACCCAACCATGTGGTTGTGAGGCTCGATGAAGCCCGGCAGCACCGTCCTGCCGTTGGCGTCGATGACCGTCGTCCGGCTGTGCTTCTCAGGCAGGACTTCGTCGTTAGCGCCGAGCGCGGCGATCCTACCGTCACGGACACCCACCGCCTGCACCACACCATTGCTGGCGTCCATGGTCTCCACTCGGCCGTTGATGACGATCAGGTCCATCTAGTTCGCTCCGTTCCGTGCTCGTTCAAGGCGTGTTTCCGCTTAAGGAGACCTTCGTCATTCCGGCGAAAGCCGGAATCCAGAGGGGCGGGGTGGTGCACACCAGATTGCCAATAAGGTCCTATTCACCCTCACCCCAACCCTCTCCCTCGGGAGCTGACAGGGGTAGGTATTCACAAACCGTCATTCCCGCGGAAGCGGGAATCCAGGGGCTGGGGGTGTCCTTCGACAAGCTCAGGACGAACGAACTGCCGGTTTACCTACCCCTGTCAGCCCTCAGGGAGAGGGGGTTTCAAAGGTCTCATTGATGAGCTGTAGCTCATTCTAACCTCTGTTGGCCGGTCTCAAACTATCGGACTCAGGACATCTGCTAGACTGGCCGACTGAATGGCCACCTCTTACACCGCTACTCATTCCCCAGTCGGCCGATGACATCCGCTTCCCTATCCGAAGGAATCGAAGACACACAACCGCGCGGCTGGGCGACACTTCTACTTCACCATCTCCAGATCAGCAGCCTCAGGCTATCGTCGTTTGTCCTGGGCATATTCCTCCCGTTCATAAGCGACGACCTGGGGCTGACTCCGCTGCAGGCCGGACTGCTCCAGGGCGTATGGTGGATTACGGCGGCAGTGGCGGTGCTTCCGTTCGGGATATGGCTGTCGCGCTTCCGTCCCGTTCCCATGAACCTGGTCTCCCTGATGCTGGTGACTCCGTTCCTGTTCGCACAGGGACTTGCGTTCAGCTTCCCGAGCCTGTTCTTTGCGCGCTTCTTCGCCGCGCTGTTCCACATGATTGGCCTCGCGGCACGTCCGATGCTCTTCCAGCAGTGGGCTGCGCGCCGTCAGTACACACTCATCAACGCCGTAGGACTGTCCCAGCACAGCCTCCTGCTGGCCATAGCAATCAGCACGGGTGCGATGCTGATCACCGCGCTTGGAAGCTGGCGTCTGGCCTACTTCATCCAGGGAGCGTTTCTGCTGTCGCAGCTGGTCGCGTGGATGGTCGTGGCCCGCGAGAGCCGTGCGCCTGCCCGCGAGATCGAACAGGCTCTCGATAACGCGAGACGGGCGCCCCTTGCTGCCCTCAGAAAGTACCCGCAGGGCTGGCTTGTTGGCGTGGTGATGTTCTCACTCTCGGCTACGTGGACGGCCATCGTGACCTTCATGCCCACGCTGATGGTCGAAGACAGGAATATACCCCTGGCCGTTGGAGGACCGCTCCTCGGCTTCCTGTACTACAGTCTGATACCCGGCGCCCTGTTCGGAAGCTACGTCAACCGCAAGGCAGCCAACCGCAGGTTGCTTCTCACCGTCCCGGCGACGCTGAACGTCCTTCTCGCGCTCGGCATCGCACTGACCCGGGACATCGTGCCCCTCGCGGTGCTGATTGCCGGGATGGGACTGGTGTGGGTTGCGGTGCCTGCCCTCGAGATGCTGCCGTTCGAGTTCGAGGACATAGCTCCCCGCGAGGTGGCTGCCATGAGCGCGCTGGTCGTCACGCTGTCAGCAATCGGGTTCGCCGTGGGGCCGATGATCGCAGGCGCGGTGGCGCAGTTCACCGGCTCCCTGCAGACCGGACTCGTGGCTATATCGCTCGCAAGCTCAGTCGGCATAGCCGCCGGACTGATGTACCCGGCCCGACGTGAGTGATTCGACAGCAGCAGTCATTCGCAAGGAGATGTGCCTGCCAGATCATCCCTCGTGAACGCTCAGTCCCGACTTGTCACTCTCTTAGGAACCTGGTCACGTAGTCCACGTCAACTGTCGGCATGGCCATACCAGTCTCAGCAAGTGCTTCAGAGAACTTGCTGATGTCGTACTTGCTGGTATCGGATAGATACCCTTCAACCGAGTCCAGGGAGCGTACCAGAACACCTAACTCCAGGTCGTTCTCCCGGTCTGCTATTTCTTGCAGTCTTGATTTCCACTCACCCAGGGATACGCGGTCTGTCACGTATCCGCGGTCCTGCATAAGAGCAAAAACGCTGTCAGCGGTGACGGGGTCCTGTTGGACCGCGTTATAGACCTTTCCCAGATGTGCCGGCTCGTCGGAGAACTTCCTGATAGCGGTGGCCAGGAAGTCGACAGGGGTCATCTCGAAGCGCCAGTCCGGCACCAAGGGAGCACACCCTGAGCGAGCACAAGCCTTGATTATCAACGACTGGAAGTCATTTGGATTGACCGTGCCGGTACTACTCTCATGGCCGATATTGCCTGGCCTGTATATGCAGACCGGCAGCCCCCGGGATACCGCTGACCACACGAGTCTTTCT
>JAGWBK010000041.1 GCA_021295915.1 Dehalococcoidia bacterium | reverse complement strand
TTCAGGCTGGTCAACTGCGGACACCCCAGGTGCAAGCTGCACGACGGACCAATCTACTATCCCGAAGACGACCGCAGCAGCCCGTACTACAATCCCGGCATCCCCTCATCCTCGTTCCAGATATTCCATCCCCGCTTGTGACCCCGTCGGGGTCATTAGCTATCGCCAGACTTCCAACACCGACCACAGAGCCCGATAACCATGTCAGACACATCCCCACTGATAGCTCGTCTCCGCGCGGTGCCTGTCGACGATACTCGTCTTGACACCATCCAGGCCGCCAAAGGTAGCCTGCCGGAAGGCGCGTGCACAAAGCTCGAATACTCCTGGCCCCTGATAGCCAGGCACAACCAGAGGCCGCCCGACGGACTCTGGATCGCCTGGATACTCCTCGCCGGACGAGGCTTCGGCAAGACACGCGCCGGAGCAGAGTGGGTGCGCGCTCAGGTCGAGTCAGGCCGCGCAGGCAGGATAGCCCTCGTCGCACGCACTCCCGCCGAGATAAGAGACACCATGATCGAGGGACCTTCAGGCATCCTCAGCATCAGTCCACCCTGGGCCATGCCGGAGTACGAGTCCTCCAAGAAGCAGCTCACGTGGCCCAACGGGGCCACAGCTTTCATCTACTCGAGCTACGAACCCGACCAGCTCAGAGGCCAACAGTTCGAAGCCGCATGGTGCGACGAGCTCGCGTCGTGGAAGTATCCCCGCGATACCTGGGACACCCTGGCCTTCGCTCTCAGGTTCGGAGCCGACCCCCGCTGTGTCGTCACTACCACACCAAAGCCCATCGCCCTATTGAGAGAACTCGTAGCCCGCCCAGACGTGATAGTCACACGAGGCACCACCTACGACAACGAGGACAACCTCCCCCCCAGCTTCTACGCACACATCAGGGCCACGTATGAGGGCACGAGAGTAGGAAGACAGGAGATCCACGCAGACCTGCTGGACCAGTCCGAAGACGCACTCTGGGACAGAGAGTGGATAGACGACTCAAGGGTCGAGCGCGCCCCCGAAAGCCTCGTGGAAGTAGTCGTCGCCATAGACCCATCGGTCACCTCCAACCCACGCAGCAGCGAGACCGGAATCGTCGTCGCCGGAGTGGACTCCGAGAAGCACTGCTACATCCTGGCCGATGGCTCAGATCGCATGAGTCCCAGCAAGTGGGCCGAGCGAGCGATAGCCCTTTACGACAAACACAGCGCGGACAGGATCATAGGACGGAGGCGACCTGGTCAAGGAGGTGCTGCGCACCGCGTCAGGCGGAAAGATCTTCAGGTTCCGCGCCGTGACCGCCAGTCGCGGCAAGTACGCCCGCGCCGAACCGATAGCCGCCCTCTACGAGCAGGGCAGAGTCCACCACGTAGGCACGTTCCCTGACCTCGAAGACCAGATGTGCACCTGGACCCCCAAGGGTCCTGCCGACGTTTCACCCGACCGCATGGACGCACTAGTCTGGGCCATCTCCCACCTAATCAACCGACCAATCACCAGAATATGGGTCTGACACACTGAGAGTGCAGGCGTCCCGCCCGCACTCTCACAAAACCTGGCCAACACACCCCCTCTCCCTTGACGGGCTGACAGGGGTAGGTATTCGCAGCCGGAATCCAGGGGATGGGGATGTCCTTCGACAAGCTCAGGACGAACGAATTGCCAGTTTACCTACCCCTCTCAGCCCTTGACGGGAGAGGGCTGGGGTGAGGGTGAATATCCGAGCCCAATAGGTACCCATCTCGCATTGATACAAATGTTCCAAATACCTACCATCATTACCAGACACCCCGCCACTCTCCATGCATGACTTAGAGGCCCACCAATGACCCAGCTGAACATGCAGAACCGCACATTGGCCATCATGGACAATCTGCCGTTCTTGCGCTCGCTCAACAACGAGTGCATCGACCTGATTGCCATCGATCCGCCCTTCGCGGCCAATGAGACCTTCACTGGCAGACCCAAGCCACCAATTACAGATGCCGAAATTGAGGAAGAAAAGGCACTGGCCGGTTCCGTTCCGTTGGGGGTGACGTAGTTATGAAGGAACTTACAATACCTTATGCGAAACACCCAACTCGTGGAATCGTGACTCCAGATGACGGGCAAGATGGTAAAGGCCTAAAGGCCAACGTAACCTGCCTGAATCCAGACTGCAAAGCATCGCTGCTTCATCGACAGGCGAGCATAGATGGCAAGCGCGCGCACTTCGCCCATCAGTCTGTTCCGGCTGACTTTGAGAAGTGTTGGGAGAGTGCAGTCCACGCGAACATCAAGACTCAATTGGCAGATCTGAGAGAGATCCTGTTCTTACCCCGCTGGCATGGAGAATCCTCTCAGTTTCGACCCGTATGCGGCGATGTCGAGGAGGCCGTATCTATCCCAGGAAAGAGCACCCCGAGAAGAATTGACGTGCTGCTCACCAATGCCGGCGGGCAGCGTCTCGGAATCGAAGTCTGGTACTCCAACAGAAAGGATCAGGCGGCCCGTCTTGACTACCGCGCAGCGAGATTGTCTGTGTTGGAGCTGAGGGTTGCTGACGAACATTGGGATGTGACCAGGAAACACCTGAAGGAGATGCTGTTGGAGGATGCTCGATGGTTGGTGAGACCATTCGAGCCGTTTCACCAGGACTCTCCCAGGGTGAGCGTTCTCCCTGAGTCATTCTATGAGGGGCGGTTGGCCTACTCGGAGCGCTTGTCTGTGGAACAGGCCATGACAGATGCCGGTTTCAAACGCGGTCCGCAGTGTTGGCAGAAAGATTGGCGTGGCTTTGTTGGTCGATTTACCGATGCAAATATGGGTCAAAACGTTTCCCCCGACATGACGTGGAAGCCTGTGCCCGGGTCACGATTTCAGATTGAGCGTCCTCAAGACTGGGTGCTAGAAGTAGACTCGAGATGGGACTGGCCGAACGAAGGGCTCGATTCCTGTCGTGACTTCTTCAGGTCAGTTGTCGAGGCGTATGCCAGTAACCAGAATGACTTCAGGCCCGTTGACTGGAATGGTCACTACAAAGGGCCGTCAATGTCAGGTTCATATACAAGCGAAACCGCAGTCAATGGCCTGACAGTTTGGGTCGACGGGCGAGGGAATTGGAGCCTGACAGGTAACGGCTATACCTGCCGGAATATCGAACACCCCGAATTGCCCGCCTACTTGAGAAGTCAGGCTAAGTTGTGGGCTAGTGTTGAGGGGGAAACCCCTATGAAACAGCGGCCCGGGAAAACTCGCAAAGTCGCAGAGTTTTGGGGGCAGATTCTACATCAGGTCTTGTGGGCCCCTCATCTTTGCAACCAAGGGGGAATCAGGGGATGACACGTACCTTTAAGCCGAAGGCTACGAATAGTCATCACCCCCAACGGAACGGAACCCCTCCCTTCCATCTGTTGACTACGATTCAACTCAGCTATAGGATTCTCTGGCTAATCAAGCTGCCAGGGGAGTTGGTCACATGCGCAAACACGCGGTTGAGGGGGTACGGGTCGTCGATTTCTCTTGGATCGTAGCCGGCCCGACATGCACGCGAATTCTCGCGGACTTCGGGGCCGAAGTCATCCGAGTCGAGAACGAGCAGACTATGGACTACACGCGAAACTCCATGGCGCCCCCGGGGTCCGATAGCCCCAACATGGGAGGTCTGTTCAACAACCTGAACCGCAACAAGTTCGGGGTTACCATCAACGTGATGCACCCCAGCGGAATGGAACTCCTCCACGACCTCATCTCGGTCTCAGACATAGTCGTCGAGAACTTCAGCGCGACCGTCCTCAAGCGGTGGGGACTCGACTACGAGTCGCAACGCAAGATTCGACCTGACATCATCTACGTGAGCATGTCCGGCTTCGGCCACACGGGTCGTGACAACAGGTACGTAACCTGGGGGCCCACCGCGCAGGCGCTGTCCGGGCTCACTTACATGTCCGGTCTTCCCGGTGAGGACCCCGCAGGATGGGGGTTCTCCTACATGGACCACACGGGAGGCTTCTACGGTGCGTTGGCGTGCATGAATGCACTTCACCACAGGAACCGCACCGGAGAGGGCCAGTGGATCGACCTGTCGCAGGTTGAGGTTGGAATGGCCCTGACAGGCCCGGCCATCCTCGACAAGACCGTCAACGGCCGCAGCTTCAGGCGAGAGGGAAATCCTCCAGGAAACAGGGCGCCGAACTACAAGGTCGCTCCCCACAACACCTACCGCTGCAGGGGTGAAGACCGTTGGTGCGTTATCACCATCTTCAACGACGAGGAGTGGCGGTCCTTTGTAGATGCAATAGGCGCGCCGGAGTGGACCTCGGACGAGCGTTTCGCCACCAACGAAGGCCGATACCACAACCAGGACGAGCTTGACCGTCTCATTGAGACCTGGACCGTCGAGCGCGAGCCGCACGAGGTGCTCCACAAGCTCCAGGCTGTGGGTATCGCCGCGGGGGCCGTGCAGACGCCAAAGGAGAAGATCGAGGACGACCCGCAGCTCAGGCACCGCGAGTTCCTGCCCAAGGTCGAACACCCCGAACTCGGCGTCACCGAGTACGAAGGCCAACCGATGCGCCTCTCCCGCTCGCCGTGGGAGCTTCAGCGATCGTCGCCGCTCTTTGGAGAGCATTCGCAGAAAGTCTTCGGTGAGCTTCTCGGCATACCTGAAGAGCAGATTACCGACCTGATGGTCGAGGGGGCAATCTGATGAGCAACACCCAGGGAGCGCTCTCCGACCTCACGGTACTCGATCTGTGCGATGAAAAGGGTCAGTACATGGGCAAGCTGATGGGAGAGATGGGCGCGAGGGTCGTCAAGATAGAGCCTCCCGGAGGCGGACCCGCCCGCAACATTCGCCCCTTCAGAAACGACGTGCAGGACCCCAACCAGAGCCTTCACTTCTGGGCATTCAACACCGCCAAGGAAGGGGTGACCCTGGACCTGGAACAGCCCGAAGGCCAAGAGATTCTCAAGAAGCTGGTCGAAAATGCCGACGTGCTGCTGGAGAGCTTCGATCCGGGGTATCTGGACTCTCTTGGACTCGGCTACTCGGACCTGAGCGCAGTCAACCCTGAATTGGTGATGACCTCGCTCACCGGCTTCGGCCAGGATGGCCCGTACCGTGACTACAAGACGTCGGACCTAGTGGCGATGGCTATGGGCGGCGTAATGCACAGCTGTGGCTATGACGACCTGCCTGGCGCGCCTCCCATCAGACCGAGTGGCGGACACGGCTACATCATCAGTTGCAATTACGCCACCATCGGTACCCTCATGGCCCTGAACTGGCGCGACATGACCGGTGAGGGCCAGCACGTCGACGCCTCCATCCACGAGGCCTGCTCATGCACGACAGAGGCCGCGATGCCCACGTACATCTACACCAAGGAACTGGTCAAGCGTCAGACCGGCAGACACCACGGCGTACAGCCGACGCCAAAGACGCTCTGCCCGACATCTGACGGCAGGTACATCAACGTCTTTGCGGTCTTCACGAGCCTGGACCAATGGTTGACGCTGGTCAGGTGGATGGACGAAGCCGGAATGGCCGAGGATCTGACCGATCCTCACTATCGTGACATGGCAGCCATGCGCCTCAGGGCCGGCCCCGAGGTCGATCACGCATTTGTCGTCGTGAAGAAATTCATTGCCGCGCACACTGCCGAGGAGATCTACCGAGGCGCCCAGGGTCGGAAGTTCCCATGGGCCATAGTCCGGTCACCCGAGGAGACGCTCGACGACGCCCACTTCGCTGAAGACCGGGGCTTCTTCGCCGAGGTCGAGCATCCCGAACTGGGGGAGACGTACACCTTGAACGGCACCCCCTGGCGTACCTTTAGAAGTCCGCTGGTAGGGGAGCACAACGACTCCGTCTACGGCGAAGACCTCGGGATGTCTCCTGACGAGATCGAACGCCTCCGCGCCAACGGAGTGATCTGATCAGAATGTGATTCCAATATCCCTTCTCCCCTGGTGGGAGAAGGTTAGGATGAGGGGGAACCGCCCTATGCGTCGCACCCTTACCTCATTCCTCTCCCGTCAAGGGAGAGGAGGCGTCATCTAGTTCATCCTCATTGGTGATGTTCTTCGCGTCGTCAGAGGCAAGGAACGCCGCGAGCTTTCCTATGTCCTCCGGGGTCTGCTCCCGCTTCATGAGCATCGTCTGATCGACAACCGTTTCGAACAGCTCACGCCCAGGCATTCACCGCACAGTGATACAATCTATCCAGATTGCGACTATCTTTTGGGAACAATGTGATTATCACCCGCCTCAGACTTGCGAATTGGCGCAACTTTACCGAAGTTGACGTAACGCTACGCGAACGTGCGTTTATCATTGGCCCCAATGCTTCGGGCAAGTCCAATCTCCTAGACGCCATCCGTTTTCTCAGAGATGTGTCCAAACGGGAGGCCGGCGGGTTAAGGACTGCTGTATCGAGTCGTGGGGGCGTTGGGCCACTTCGCTGCCTTTCTGCTCGAGCTAACAGTTTCGTCAGCATGGAAGTACACCTCAGTCCCGAAGTGGATACTCCGCCCGAATGGGTCTATCGACTCGCATTCACTGCCGAAAGGTCGGGCAATCGGAGAGTTTTGATTCAGGAGGAGGTTGTCTATCACAAGGGCGTTTGCATCCTCAATCGGCCTGACGCTGAAGACAAAGCAGACAGTGAAAGACTTACTGCAACAGCTCTTGAACAGATAAACGTCAATAAAGAGTTCCGTCCTATTGCCGATTTCTTCGATGCTGTCACCTACATGCATTTGGTACCTCAACTTGTGCGCCACGGATCGGAAATCGGTGGCAACCGCCTAGAAAACGACCCATTTGGTCAGGGATTCTTGGAGAGAATCGCCGGTACCCATGCAAACACTCGTAAGAGCCGTCTCAAAAAGATCCAGGATGCGATTGCTGGGATCGTTCCGCAGTTGAAGGAGATTGACTTCGACAGAGACGGTAGGACAGGTCAACCGCACTTGAAGGCAAGATTCGAAAACTGGCGTCAACATGGAGCATGGCAGCGTGAGGATCAGTTCTCAGACGGAACACTCAGGCTGATTGGGCTTATGTGGTCTCTGCTGGACAGTAGAGGGCTCCTTCTCTTAGAGGAACCAGAGATTTCCCTAAACCGGGATATAGTAATGCGGCTACCTGCTGCAATACACCGGCTAAGTCGGACAGTTCGACGTCGCCGCGATGGACGACGCCGGAGTGAAAGTAGGCAGGTTGTCATTACCACCCACAGTTCCGACATGCTGAGTGATAGTGGGATAGACGGGCGAGAGGTACTCTATATAGAACCCGAAAAGGAAGGGTCGATTCTTAAGGTACTCTCAGACGACCCAAGAATGCGCGAGGCGCTGGAAGCGGGTGTGATGCCAGGCGAGATAGCGCCGTTTCGAAGTCCTAGCTGGCAGATACCAATGGACTTGGGCTTGCGCGTTTAGCTTCTGTGCTTCTTACGATAGCTGCCGAAGATGTCTTGTGTGAGGCTGTCGCTCGCAGACTAGTGTCCGACTACTTGCCTGATGTGGACATTAGGGAGCCAGCCTTGGGTCTATCAGGTAGGGACGATCTGCGCCGACGCATCAAGTCCTGTAATGCGATTGCCGAGCACATTGGGCCTGTATTTGTTGTAACGGATGCTGATCGTCCCGACCCTTGCCCTCCTAAACTGCTAGCCAACTGGATAGCCGGTCTCTACACTTCGGATAGGTTGTTGCTGCGCTTCGCTGTGATGGAAGTTGAGGCTTGGATCCTGGCAGACCGACCGGGCTGTGCAGATTGGTTGAGAATTTCGGAAGCCATAGTTCCGCGCGTTCCCGAAAACGAAATCGACCCAAAGCGTCGAATAGTCCAATTGGCAGGACGAAGTAGAAGTCGCAGGATTCGCACAGCTATTGTTCCTCAAAGTGGACCCGGTACGAACCGAGTAGGTCCAGACTACAATACCGAAGTTAGCCGATTCGTTCATGAGGACTGGAATCCAGAGCTTGCTCGGCGGAACGCATCTAGCTTGGAGCGCGCAATCAGGCGGTTAGGGGAACTTGCACCCGGACGCACAAAAGGATCAGATTAGTTCATCCTCATTCGGTGATGTTCTTCGCGTCGTCAGAGGCAAGGAACGCCGCGAGCTTTCCTATGTCCTCCGGGGTCTGCTCCCGCTTCATGGGCATCGTCTGATCGACAACCGTCTCGAACAGCTCACGCCCAGGCATTCCCTGCACCTCCGTATGCGTCTGGGTCGAACCCATCCTCGACCGCCTCTGGGCGATCGCCTCCCACATCGGCGTCCACAGTAGCCCGGGGCAGATCGCGTTGACGTTTATCCGGTGTCTGGCAAGCTGCTGCGCGTTGGACTGAGTCCAGCTTATGACCGCAGCCTTGGACGTCGAGTAGTGAGGAATATCCGGGCTGCCCTGCCTGCCCGCGATCGAGGCGATGTTGATGATTCGACCGGAGCCGCGTTGGACCATGTGACCCTGAACTGCCTCAGTGACCCGTACGATGCCCCTCACGTTAACCTGGAACGTGTCGTTCCAGTCCTCATCCGAGGAGGAGTCTCTCTCCCACATGCCGCCGGCGCCTACGATTCCGGCGTTGTTGACCAATATGTCGATCTTGCCAAGGTCGGTGAGCGTGCTCGCAACCGCTGCTTCGACTGACGATCTGTCGGTCACGTCCATCGCCATCGCCGCGGCGCGTCTTCCATGCTGTCTGACCTCTTCGGCAACGTCGGCAGCGTTGCTCTCAATCAGGTCGGCGACAGCAATGTCCGCCCCCTGCTCGGCCAGTGCGAGGCTGATGCCCCGTCCAATTCCCCGGCCACCGCCGGTAACCAACGCGACTCTTCCGGTAAGGTCTGCCAGCATGATGTCATTCCCCCATGTGAAACTCGGTACCGCGAGTACGGTCCAGCCCAATCATACTGCAAGAGTCACTGGGATTCCGACTCTAGTCCGACCTCAGCCTTCTCGGATCGAGCCTGCGCGGGTCCAATCTCCGAGGGTCGAGCCTGCGTGGGTCGATGATTCCGGGTTCAATCCGCCTCGGATCTATCTTGCTCACGTAGCTCTGTAGTCGTTCAGGTGCGACCGACGTCGGTCTGAACCGTTCCATATGCCTTCTCCCCAGGGAGATCCATCGTCTGGCCCAGAAGATCCACAGCACGGCCGCGATCGCGGTCGCCATCACTCCCAGCACCGCGAAGTACCCCCAGCGCACCCCCAGTTCCGGGATGTACTCGAAGTTCATGCCGTAGATGCCGGCAATTAGACTGAGCGGCATGAATACGGTGGCCACTACTGCGAGGACTCGCATCAGGTCGTTCTGCTGGTTCGCGACAAGTGAGAGGTAGACAGATAGTGTCGTGTCCGCTCGGTCTCGGAGCGTCTCGTTCTGGCCGTCGATCCTCAGGATGGTGTCGTAGATGTCGCGGTAGTACGGCAGCGCATCGCCCGTTACGTGGGCGAACTCGGCCCGGCTCAACCTGTTGAGCATTTCCCGCTGGGGGCCAATGGCTCTACGCAGTTGGAAACTTGACCGCTTAAGCTCAAGGATCGCCTCCAGTGCGTCTGGGTCGGGCCTTTCGATGACCGAGTCCTCTATGTCGTCCACCCAGTCCTCCAGTCCGTTGACGCCGGGAACCAGGTTCTGGACGAGCGCATCCAGGAGTATGTATGTGAGGAAGGTCGAGCCGCGTCTCAGTGGCAGACCGTCACGCTCCACCAGCGCGATTACTGACTCGATGCTGTACTGCAATCCTGGGTGTACGCTGATGACGAAGTTCTGCCCCAGGAATATGCCCATCTCAGTGGTGGCCAGGATTCGCGTGTCAACCGTGTAGTCGATTCCCCGGGCCACTATGTAGATGTAGCCGTCGTAGTTGTCGACCTTCGGGACCTGGTCCGTCATATCCAGGCATGAGTCCACGGCCAGCGGATGCAGACCGAACACGCGCCGCATGAACTCGCCGTCTTCGACACTCGGGCCGTTGAAGTCCAGCCACAGGCTGCCCTCGCCGCTCCCCAGGGCATCCTGGATGGCGACCTCTGACAGCTCCGTCTCGACGCTTCCTTCAGGTGTGAGGAAGTAGCTTCTGTAAGGCATGGCATACTCCTCCGAAGAGTGAGAGCCTCCTCTCCCTCGATGGGCTTACAGGGGTAGATGAACTGACGATTCGTACGTTCCCGGATCAAGTCCGGGACGGGCTCTGAGCTTGTCGAAGGACATCCCCCATACCCTGGATCCCGGCGTTCACAGGAATGACGATCTGAAAATGCCTACCTTTGTCAGCCCCGGGGAGAAGAGACCAAATGCCCTTCTCAGCCCGTCAGGTCTGCCATCGCCTTCTTATCGGTGCCGACGATCAGCTCGCCGTCACTGGTCATGATCAGGGGGCGCCGGATCAGCCTGGGCTCTTCCACCATGAGTTTGATCAGCTTCTGGTCACGGAGGTCGTCACGGTTCAGCCCCATCTTGCGGAAGGACGGCGATCTCCAGGAGAAGTAGTCCGAGATGGGTCTGGGACCGATCATTTGCCTGAGTTCGTCAATCGTGAACGGCTCAGCAAAGAAGTCGCGCTCTTCGTACTCGATACCCGCCTGCGAAAGCTCCGCTTTCACTCTTCGGCAGGTACTTCAACGCTTCCAGGTGTAGTACGTGGCAGGCACGGGCAACTCACCTCACATTAAGGGATTACCCAGATAGCTTATCGCCAACTATGAAGGGAGTTCCAGAAGAAAGACTACCACTCTTCGACGCGAATTAGGTTGCCGATCTCCGCAACCGTCTCCAGCGCTTCCAGCTCGACGATTGCCTGCTGCATTGCGGCCTCATTCGCCCGGTGGGTCATCAGCACGATCTCCGCGCGCTGCGCGACCTCGTCGGTCTCCTTCTGGATCGCCGATGCAATGGAGATGCTGTGCTCTGCGAACACACCTCCGACCTGCGCCAGCACACCCGGCCTGTCTGCTGCCGTCAGCCGAATGTAGTACCTCGTCTCCAGCTCGGAGATTGGCCTGACGCCACTCGCGACATCCGGGTCTTCTTCGTTCCCCTGACCGCCGTTTTCCGGTTGGACGAAGTTGTCGACCCCCGCGCTGATGTCTCTGGCTATGTCGACGATGTCCGCGATCACCGCGCTGGTTGTCGGCATCGCACCCGCCCCTGCACCGTGGAACAGCAGCTTGCCGGCGAGGTCGGTCTGGATTTCGACCGCGTTGAGAACGCCATCTACGTTGGCTATCATCGCGTCCTCGCGTACGAACGCGGGGTGGACCCTGGCGTGGAGTGCCCCGCCGTCTGCGGAAGCTATTCCCAGCAGCTTGATCGCGTAGCCAAGTTCGCGAGCGTACTGGAAGTCCCTTGCTGTCAGGCGAGTAATGCCCTCGTGGAAGACGTCGTCGTCGGTGACACGCTCCCTGAAGCCGAGTGTGGCGAGTATCGCCAGCTTGTAGGCTGCGTCTATACCCTCGACGTCATTGGTAGGGTCAGCCTCTGCGTAACCGAGCCTCTGCGCCTCCGCCAGCGCGTCGCCAAAATCGGCCCCGTCCTGCTCCATCCTGGTCAGGATGTAGTTCGTCGTCCCGTTGATGATTCCGTGAATCGTGACCACGTCGTTCGCGACCAGGTCTCTCGTCAGCGGGGCGATGATTGGGGTCCCGCCTGCGACGGCGGCCTCGAACAGCACCCTTGCCCTCTGCTTACGAGCATATCCCAGGATGTCAAAGCCGCTTTTGGCCATGACTTCCTTGTTGGCTGTCACGATATGCTTGCCTCTGGACAACGCCTTGAATATGTACTCGCGCGCGGGCTCCTCGCCGCCGATAAGCTCGACGAGTATGTCGACTTCGGGGTTGTCCAGGACACTCGACGGATCGGTCGTGATCAACCCTTCAGGAAGATCTATCGACCTGGACTTCGACGGGTCTCTAACGAGGACTCCCTTGAGCTCGACAGGACAGCCAACCATGTTGCTCAGGTGGGGCTGCTTCTGCTCGATGATCTGTGCGACACCGCCACCCACAACACCCATTCCGAGCAGACCGATTCCAATGGAGTCTCTAGTCACCATCAGGCATGCACTTTAGAGGCCGCTCAGAATGTTCTGCATCGGGTCACTGACTGGAGTCGGCGTCGTCGAAGCACTGATTCGGAGCTGCTCGACGAACCAGGCGTAGATGTCAGAGTTGAACGTGGCATACACGTCGTGGTTCTGACGCTCCTGGTTGACCCATATCTGCAGAGTGCGCGTCTTCAGTGTCTCACGATTGCGACGGCTGACCTCACGGTTGCCGTCACGTTCCGAGACCACAAAGAAGAATACCTGCTGGGGATTATCTACGTTAGGGGTGGGCTTGGAGAGCACACCGGGTTCCAACTCCCAGAACTTGTCCTCGTAGTCTTCGAGTATCCCTAGTGGAGTCCATCCCATGTCTCCAGCAGACTGGTACGTATCCGGGTCGCTTGAGAACTCGCGCGCTATCGCACGGACGACGCCACGTATGTGTTCAGGGCTCTTGTTGTCGCCGATCGAGTCTTTCAGCTTGGTCTGCATGATGTCGATCTCGTCGTTCTGTCCCATCCCGATGCGGTGCAGGTAGACCTGCTCGGCGAACGCTGGAACCTGGTCGCCAAGGAACTGCCGGTATTTGTCCCTTAGGATCGACTTCCGCACCAGGTCGCGATGTTCAGCCTCGCTGACCTGTGCCTGGTTCAGGAACTGCCGGTACCGTTCGTGGTACTCCCGCTCGATCTGCGCGTCCGACTTTCCCAGGGATTCGTCCGCTGAGGGAGCGATCCTTGCCCTGATCGAGTTGTCTATCTCGTCGCGCGAGACCGATATACCGTCCGACGGCGCAGCCTGTGCGATCACTTCGTTCTCGACGATAAGCTGCAGCGCCTCGAAGACGTCATCGGTGGTACGTAACTGCTGGCTCTGCGCCAACTCCATCGATCTTTGTCTGAGCCGGAGCAGCTTCACCATGTCGCCGCGGGTATAGACCACGTCATTTACCCGAACGACAAGCTGCTGGGGAGGAAGTACGAAGATCATGACGTAGCCGGCAACGATGATGCCCGTAATAACGAGCAGCATTACGCCGATGATTATGAGCGCAATACGACGACGGCGTCGCTCCTCTGGAGTGCGCTCCGCCGCGATCCTGCGGCTGTCTCTTCTCACCGTCCGCCTGGACGGTACCTCCTGAGCTTCGTCAACCACTTTAAGTGCAGCGTTCTACCTCGACCAACGCATGGAAGGACCATCGTGGTCAGGGCTGAATGGGATCAGGGCCAAATGTCGGGCGCGCTTGATGGCGGTCGCCAGGGCGCGCTGGTGCTTGGAGCAAACACCGGTCTTGCGGCGAGACTCGATCTTCCAGCGGTCGGTCATGTACCTGCGGAACCGGTCGGTGTCCTTGTAGTCGATGAACTCGATGTGGTCTACGCAGAAGCCGCAGATCTTCCGCCGGCTGTAGTACCGGGGCCTGCCGCGCCTGCCGCCGCCGAATCGTCCGCCTGGTCGTCCACCACCACCGGGTCTGCCACCGCCGCCCGGTCGTCCTCCGGGTCCTCCGCCAGGACGCGAGCCCGTCGCTCCCCCTGGTCTGCCACCGGGAGCGCCTCCGGGCCTCGGCCCCGATGGGCCGCCTGGCCTGGGGCCGGTTGATGGTGGTCCGCTAGTCTGTGTAGTCATGTTCACTCACCTTATATTTACGTCGCTCTGACTATTGCTGGATTCTGCTGGGCCGGCGGCGGAGGCAAAGTGCCCACTGACCGCCGGGGTGAGTCGATTGTGTTTGTTCTAGTTAGTTACCAGGGCAGGTCGTCCGCATCCTCTTCAGGCCCGCCGTGTGATGGTGGTGCCCCTTGTCCGCCTGGGTCTCCGGAAACTTGTCCCCTCGGATCCAGGAACTGGATTTCGCTCGCCCGTATTTCGTTGCTGAATCGTGTCTGGCCATCTTGGCCCTGCCAGGAACGGCTCTGAAGGCGTCCTTCGACATATACCTTGCTGCCCCTGGTCAAGTACTGGTTGGTGATTTCCGCCAACCTTCCCCACGCGTTAACGCGAAACCATTCCGTCTCGTCTCTCTGCTCCCCGTCTCGCGTCCTGTATCGCCTGTTAGTAGCGACTGAGAAGCTGGTTACAGGATCGCCGCTCGGCATGTAGCGCATCTCCGGGTCTGAACCCAGATTGCCGATGATCAGAACTTTGTTCATGCTCATAGCTCAGCTCCTACGATGGCGCAGCGACTGCTACTCGCCTTCCTTGGACTCGCCCTCGTCAGTGGACGCATCTTCGGATGGCACGGCTGCTGCCTCGGCCTCGACGGGTGAAGTCTCCTCCGCCTCTTCTGCTACTGCCTCTGTCTCAGTGCTGGCCTCAGCCACTGCTGGAGTTGCCGCTGCAGGCTCGGCCTCGACGGCCGGAGCCGCCTCTTCCTCAGTGCTAGCCTCGGCTACGACTGGTGGCGCTTCTGCTTCAGCGCTGGCCTCGGCCTGGACCGGAGCCGACTCTTCAGCCTCAGCCCCTTCCTGGGCAGCTGACTCGGCTGCCTGCGCCTCGGCTTCGGCCTGCCTGCGAGCCTCTTCGCGCTCTCTGGCCTCGCGTTCTGCGTTGGCCCGCCGCTCTGCTTCCATTCTGGCTGCACGCTCTCGTTCAGCCTGCTTCTCCATGGCGGCGATGTCGGACTGGTCGAGCCTGAACACCAGGTGTCTGAGCACATCCTGGGAAGTGTTCAGAGTGCTGTCCAGCTCCACGGCTGCCTGCGCGTCCATCTTGCACCGGGCGATGAAGTAGTTGCCTTCGATGAACCGCTGGATCGGGTAGGCAAGCCTCCTGATACCCCAGTTGTCCTGATCGGAGACGCTTCCACCACCATCAGAGATGAGACTCGTTATTCTATCGACAGTCTCAGACGCCTCGGCTTCAGTAGCCTCAGGGCTGAGAATCATTACCAGTTCGTAGTCGCGCATCCGTACCGAAGTCAAACCAAATACTCCTGAAACCTGGGAGAGGGGATATCCAGAAAAGTATAGCACGCGCCCTAAACGAGCAACAACGAACGAAAAGCACCACGGGAACTGAGTTCTGCGGACAAGTTTCTGGAACGGTCAGACTGCTTCGATGGTTGTACCATCCGGGTCGCCACCGACGCGCCAATGTACCCGATGGTTGTAAACTGGGGATGAATGTACGAGGGACGCGCACCCGTTGAGACACAGTCGATCGTAGGAGATTCCAATGCCACAAACAGCAGACGCGGTAATCGTCGGCGGAGGAGTGATGGGATGCAGCATCCTCTTCAACCTCGCGAGGCGCGGTGTGACCAACACCGTGTTGCTCGAACGCGACGTGCTCGCGTCCGGCTCCACCAGCAGGTCGCAGGCGATACTGCGAATGCACTACTCGAACGAGGTCACCACACGCCTCGCGTGGGACAGCCTCACCCTGTTCCGAGACTTCTATGACCTGGTCGGGATGCCATCCGGCTACACGAAGACAGGCTACTTCGTCATCGTCGGCCCCGAGGACAGGGAGGCAATGGAGGGCAACGTCGCGATGCAGCGGTCCGTCGGAGTTGATACCTCGATCGTGACCGCAGAGGACGTCCGCGAGATCGCTCCGATGGTCGAGACGTTCGATGGCGAGTCGTTCGCCTACGAACCCGACTCCGGCTATGCGGACCCGTACTCGGTCACCACCGGCTACGCCAACGCCGCCCGCGACAGGGGAGCCCGCGTCTTGGCAGGCTCCCCTGCCACGGGTATCGAGATCACCGGCGACCGAGTGACCGCCGTACTTACTGCCGAAGGCCGGATCGAGACTCCCATCGCCGTCGTGGCGGCTGGCCCGTGGTCTGGTGCGTTCCTCGAGTCCCTTGGTGTGGATGCCGGTCTCAGGCCCATCAGGCACCAGGTCATCATGCTCAGAAGGCCCCAGGACATAGTGCCCGACCACCCCATCATCGGCGACGTCGTTAACGACATGTCGCCAAGGCCGGATCTCGGTAATCTGACACTGGTAGGCGTGGGCGAGGACGAGCCTGCCGATCCCGATAGCTACAACCAGGGCGTGGACATGTCCATGGTCGAGCAGACCTTCGAAAAGCTCACCCGTCGCATGCCCGGCATGTCACAGGCGCTCTTCCGAGGAGGCTGGAGTGGCCTATTCACGACCACGCCGGACTGGCACCCTGTTCTGGACCGCGTCGATGGGATAGAGGGGCTCTACTTGTCGGTCGGCTTCAGCGGACACGGCTTCAAGCTCTCCCCCATGATCGGAGTGGTCATGTCGGAGTTGATCGTGGATGGCAAGGCCAGCAGCATCGACATATCCCAGCTTGGACTCGACCGCTTCGAGCAGGGCCGTCACATGCGCTCGCGCTACTCCATGCAGGTGCTGGCGTAGCCATGAGAAGTGAGTGGAGAGTAGTTAGGAGTGAGAGACCCCCGTCACCGCCCCGGGTCGGGACTGACGCAAGTCTCTCGTAACCCTGTCAGTCGTCCACCTCGATGATGACCTCGATCTCGACCGGGATGTCGTTAGGCAGTCCAGCCATGCCGACTGCCGACCTCGCGTGTCGCCCCTTGTCCCCGAACACTTCTACCAATAGGTCCGAGCACCCGTTGATCACCGCAGGCTGCTGGTTAAACGAGGGGTCGGAGTTCACCATCCCCAGGAGCTTGACCACCCGACGCACCTTGTCGAGGTCCCCGACCTCGCCCTTCATGCGCGAAATGATGTTCAGGCCGGTCAGACGGGCGGCCTCGTAACCCTCCTCGGTGGTGAGGTCTCTCCCGACCTTGCCAGCCGGAATGGTGCCATCGGCTCGGCTCGCTGGCCCCAACCCTGACAGGTACACGAGGTTACCGGTCCGCACCCCAGGTACATAGTTGGCAATCGGCGGCGGCGTTTCCGGCAGCTCGATTCCCAGTTCCGCCAGTCTAGCTTCGATCTCGGCCATGCTCGTCTCCTCTTCAAAGCTCATTGGGACCATCTAGGTCGCACGGCGGATTGTACATCACAGGCAGTCGTGTAGGCGCGACACACCATCTGATGTAGGGCGGGTCTCAAACCTGACCCTACCGGCCACATGCCACCGATCCTGTTATCATGTCGCCAAACGTTACGAACGCCACATTGGAGGGATGCAACGATGTCAGGCATGATCGGCACCATCAGGCTGCGAAGAGTCAACCACCTCACCTACTGCGTAAAGGACAAGGAGCGAGCAACCAGGTTCTGGGTAGACGTTCTGGGCGTCAAAGAGATACCCAGCATGGTCGACTCCGACCACATAGTGTGGCTCCAGCTCCCAAGCGGCACGATGGTGCACCTGATAGAGGGCGATGTCGCCCCCTCAGTGCCATCCCACCACGGCGCGTTCGAGGTCGAGGACATCGAAGAGGCGCAGAAGTACATGCACGCCCACGACGTCGAGACGACCGACATCACCACCCGGCATGACGGCCAGCGCGTCTTCTTCATCGAAGACACCGAGGGCAACCGCATCGAAATCTGCACCAAGTCCGGCTTCGGCGTACTGGTGTAGATGCCTGAGATTGCCCGCTTCCTGGGTATTCTCATACGTATGTATCCTGAATCTGGGGGCCCTCACCACCGACCGCACTTTCACGCTTATTATCAAGACTCTGCCGCGGTTTACGCCGTGGATCATGTGCAGTTGATTGCGGGCAGTCTCCCGCGACGCCAACGTCGCCTTGTAGAGGCATGGGCTGTAATTCGCCTGGATGAACTGCAAGTCAATTGGGAATTGATTCAGTCGGGGCGAAGGGCGAATCGTATTGAGCCGTTGAGCTAGGAGTCGACTATGGAGCACCCAATTCATCGAGTAGCTTCTGTTGAATATCTGGACAGGTACACTCTACGAGTGAGGTTCGATGACCAGACTTCACAGGACATAGACTTCGAGCCGTTGTTGAAGGGTGAGGTGTATGGTGAACTAAGAGAGCAGGCCGTGTTCAAGAAGGTCGCCGTAGATTCTGAATGCCATACCCTAGTCTGGCCCAACGGGGCAGACTTCGATCCGGCGGTACTTCACGACTGGCCAGAACACTCTGAGGCGATGGCAGACCTTGCGCGAAGCTGGTCTCCAGTGTCTAGCTAGTTACTGAGGAGGCTTAACAATGACCTCTGAGACACGCTCAGGGCAGGAAGAACGCTGGCCAGACATTAGGGCAAGATCGCGGACGTTCTTCGACTCGCCTCTGCTCGCTGACCTCGACGCGCTCGACGCCAATGTAGCCTTCGTCGGCATGCCCTTCGATCAGGGCACGTTCGGACGGCCGGGCGCGCGCTTCGGGCCCGACGCTGTGCGCGACGCCCGAGGCTACTCGTACGTCGGCTACGGCGGCATGCAGTTCGACCAGGATGCCGCAGGCTACTTCGACTCCGACCGAGGCACCGAGCTACTCAAGGGCGTCACGATGGCCGACTGCGGCAACATCACCGTAGTCCCTTCAGACGTGCTCGACAACTTTCAGAAGCTGACCAACGTCGTCGAGAAGGTCGTCTCGAAAGACTCGATGCCCGTGGTGGTCGGCGGCGACCACGCCATCACATTCCCTGTCGTGCGCGGACTCTCGAACTTCGAGCCTCTCGACATCGTCCACTTTGACGCCCACATGGACTACTCTCACGAGACTCAGGGTGTGCTCTACACCCACGGAAGCCCGATTAGGCGCTGCCACGAGATGCCGTTCGTCCGCAACATCAGCTCAATCGGCATCCGCAAGGAGAGCCGTAAGGTCTACGACGAGGCGATCGCTGACGGCAACTTGGTCGTCACCACGCGCAGGTTCAAGGAGCTTGGGCCCGAGGCAGCGATAGACCTCGTGCCAGAGTCCGAGAACCTGTACGTCACCATAGATATAGACGTGTTGGACCCGGTTCACGCACCCGGCACTGGCACGCCAGAAGTCTGGGGCCTCTACTACGAGGAACTACGCGATGCACTGGTCCATCTCGCCAGGAACCACAAAGTGGTGGCCTTTGACATGGTGGAAGTGGCGCCCCCCTATGACCACGCCGACCTGACGTCCATGGTCGCCGCAAGGCTGATCATAGACTTCCTGACCGAGATCTTCCCGCCGAAAGACTAGATCTTGCTCATCCCTCAGGTACCTTCTGCCAGTACCTGAGGGGGTAGTTCTACAGATATAGACGACTCGGTGTTAGACAGGCCCCAAATCAGAAAACCCTGTACGTTACCTTCCGAGTCCAGTTGTACCTCTACACGATCGTCTGACGTAGCGGTGTAGTAACCGGGATCGTTCTTCCACCATAGTTCCAGCATGTCGCCATCGCTATCGTAGCGGACATTCATTCGCGTGCCCATACTAACTCACCTCTCCGAATGTCGTCGGTAACGTGGGCTGTCAGCACGAATGCATCGTGGTCAAGTAGCTTGACGATCACCCTTACATATCTGGGTCCCACAGGCGTATTGTCGAACCACCGATAGTATAGCACCACGGTTTCGGGATCATTCGTTGATCGCCTGACCTCATCGGGCGCTGCGAGCGTATCCTAGATCAATCCAGACTGCTCGGACATTTCGGGATGTCTTTCTGCGACGTGTCTCTGACGTTCGATCGGGTACCTGATCAGCCTTCCGGTGTAATCGAGAAATGCGAGTTGGGGAGTCATCTACCCCAGCAGGTCCCTCCGTATCTCGTCCAGCCTGGCACGCTCTTCGGGCGTGGCCTCTTCGAACACCTCGCCCTTCCGGCGGATGGATCCCGTGAAGTTCGGTGGCCTCTTTTCGAGGAATGCCGCCCGACCCTCGTCGCCGTCACCGGTCATCTGGGTCAGCAGCGCGTTCATGAGAGTCTGCACGCGCCACGCCTCTGTAACAGGGATGTCCCGGAATCGCAGCACCAGCTCCTTCATCATCCGAACTGCCAATGGCGGAAGGCCCGCAATGTAGTCGGCAAGCTCTTCGGCCCGGCTCATAAGCTCGTCGTGAGGTACGACCTCATTGATGAGGTTGATCCGCAGCGCCTCCTCGGCGTCGAACGGCTCGTCCATCAGCAGGATTCTCATGGCGTCGGCGTGCGAGATTTGCCGGGTGAGATAAGTCGCGCCGGGGCCTCCGCCGACCCAGCCTTGGCTGAGCAGCGCGAACTTGAACCGCGCGTTCTCCCGAGAGGCGATCCTGATGTCTGTGGACGTGAGCATCAGGTAGAACCCTGCTCCGGCGGCCCAGCCGTTGATCGCCCCGATCACAGGCTTGTATACCTGTGGATAGTGATCGCCGAGCCTGCCGTCAGCCCCGATGAGTGCTCCGTTCACCGTACCGCTAAGGGGCCAGAACACGCCCTCGGCCCGCAGCCGCTCTCGCTCTTCTGCGGTGACGTCCGGCCTCGATGCCAGGTTGTGTCCCGCGCAGAAGTGCCTGTCTCCGACTCCGGTCAGGATGGAGACCCGGATATCCCGGTCGTCCCACACCTCCTTCCATATCTCCGCGATCTCATGCGAGATTTGCCTGTCCAGGATGTTGGCCTTCGCCGGGTTGTTGATCGTGATATACGCGATCTTGTCTTTCTTCTCGAAGTCAACGGGCATTTTCTTCCCCTTTCTTGTATGTGTGGTCGGATTCTATTGACCCGTAAGCATCAAAGCAACGAGGCTAGTACAGGGCCAGTCTCGTCACTCCCTCGAAAGGAGGCCTCTGCACAAGCCCCCTCTCCCTGAGGGAGCTGACAGGGGTAGGTATAGGCCGGAATCCAGGGGATGGGGATGTCCTTCGACAAGCTCAGGACGAACGAATTGCCAGTTTACCTACCCCTGTCAGCTCCCTCAGGGTGAGGGCTGGGATGAGGGTGAAAGGGTAGTGTAGAGGCTTCTCAAGCTCTCCGTATCACCATGGCCCACACCTCCACTTGCTGTACAATTGTCCCCGAAACTATGAAGCGTATTACCCTATACACAGACGGCGCCTGCTCAGGCAACCCAGGTCCCGGAGGATTTGGGGCCGTCCTCCAGCTTGGAGAACACCGCAACGAACTCAGCGGCGGTTTTCGCTCCACAACCAACAACAGGATGGAGTTGCTGGCCGTAATCAAGGGACTCGAAACCCTGAAACAGCCCTGCGAGGTTACCGTCTACAGCGACTCTCGCTACATCGTCGACGCCGTCAACAAGGGCTGGGCCGTACGTTGGAGGGCCAATGGATGGCGACGAAACAAGAAGGACAAAGCAGTCAATCCGGATCTGTGGGGAAGACTCCTGAAGCAACTTGAAAGGCACGACGTTGACTTTCAGTGGGTAAAGGGCCATGCCGGCAACCCGGGCAACGAACTGGCCGACAAGCTTGCCGTCGCGGCTTCCAGGCGAGATGACCTAGCCGTTGACGAGGAATACGAGAAGCTCGCTACCCCGCTAATGAACATCTAAGGTGATGACCCGTTGAACGACGCACGCGAAACCAGGCTCACCCACGTAGACCAGAGCGGAAACGCCCAGATGGTCGATGTCGGCTGGAAGCCCGACACCCAGCGAGAAGCCGTCGCCAAGGGACGTGTCGTCATGCAGCCGAAGACACTTGAGCTCATCCAGGCCAATGCTTTCGACAAAGGAGACGTGCTAGCAGTCGCCCGGATTGCCGGCATCATGGGCGCCAAGAACACATCGCAGCTCATCCCACTCTGCCACCCGCTGCCCATCGACAAGATCGGCGTCGACTTCGACCTCAACTCGGCCGACAGTGCTGTCGACATCACCGCCACGGCGCGGACTACCGGCAAGACAGGCGTCGAGATGGAGGCGCTGACTGCCGTAAGCATCGCCGCGCTCACCATCTACGACATGTGCAAGTCGGTCGACCGCGGAATGAGCATCGAGTCGGTGCGGCTCGCGCGCAAGACGGGCGGTCAGAGCGGGGACGTGGACCTGGAGTCCGAATGAACCGCCGACTCTCGCGCCAGTCAATCGAATCGATCTGCGCCGCCGCGGGCTCGGACATGCCGTCAGTCACGCGGCCGCTCACCGCGCCCATCTACCAGAACTCTGTCTTCGAGATCGACAGCCTAGAACAGGTCGACGACATCTACGAGGGCAGGGAGGACGGGTTCATCTACTCCCGCGACGCCAACCCGAACGTGGCTATTCTCGAGCGGGTAGTGGCTGACCTTGAAGACGCCGACGACTCCGTAGGATTCGCCTCCGGCCTTGGAGCGATAGCTGTCACCCTGCTGTCGCTCGTCGAGTCAGGTGACACGATCATTGCAGGTAGCGAACTGTACGGCGGCACCAACGCCATGTTGCGCCAGTACATGCCAAGACTTGGTATAGCGACGCGATTTGTCGACATGGCAGACCTGGACCAGGTTGAAAGCGCAATCATGGACGGCCCAAAGGTACTACTTGTCGAGTCGATTACTAACCCGCTGCTCAGACTTGCAGATATCGAGGCAATCTCTAAGCTGGCGTCAGGTCGTGGTACCCGTGTGATCGTGGACAACACACTCGCGACGCCACTGCTGCTCCGTCCGCTCGAACTTGGCGCAGATGTGACCATGCACTCCGCCACCAAGAGCCTCGGCGGGCACTCGGACGTGACAGGCGGCGTGGCGATGGAGATAAAGGGAGCCAACCGCATCTTGGGCAGCACACTGGACCCGTTCGCAGCATGGCTGATCGTGAGAGGCATTCGTACCCTGCCCATGCGCGTCGAACGATCTTGTGCGAACGCCATGCGTGTCGCCACCTACCTGTCCGACCATGACAGGGTCGCCGCAGTCCACTACCCGGGCCTGCCCGATCACCCGCAGCACGAGCTTGCCTCGTCAATCCTAGACGGTGGATTCGGCCACATGGTCTCGTACGAACTGGACGGTGGAGGCGATGCTGCCTCGTCATTTGTCCGCTCCCTCCAGGCGATTCCCTTCTCACCGAGCCTCGGTGAGTCCCGCACCACCATCTCCCACCCGGCCAAGACATCGCACAGGTCTCTCACCCCGGACGAGCAGGCCGCAGCCGGAATAACCGACGGACTCATCCGCATGTCCTGCGGAATCGAGTCCGCCGAAGACATAATCGACGACCTCGACCAGGCGCTCAGCACCCTGTAGCGCTGTCAGCCACCAAAAGGAGTACTCATGGACTTCAACGACGTAGTACCGTTCTTCGAGACACACAAGAGAGGCGTAATCGCGACACGCAGGTCCAACGGCGCGACCCACTCCAGCATCGTGGTATGCGGCGCGTATGAGGGCAACGCGGCATTCGTATCGGTGTATCCGCGCTCACAGAAGATCCGCAACCTCCGCCGTGACCCGAACTGCACAGTGCTCGCGGTCAGAGACGACTGGCGTGGGTGGGCTTCTGTCGAGGGTCAGGCTACGCTTATCGACTACCACAACACCGACGCCGAGGAGATGCGCGTCCTGCTCCGCAAGGTGTACATGGCATGCAGCCACACCGAGCACCCCGACTGGGAAGAGTACGACCAGGCCATGATCGACCAGGATGCCGTAATCGTGCTCGTCAAGCCCGAGCGCGTCTACGGGCTGGTACGCTAAACGTTCGCCCGTGCCTAGGCCCCTCTCCCTCAGGGTTGAAAGAGTCATGCAAATGTAAACAGGCAATTGTGAGTGCCAGCCAACGGCCCCCTCTCCCTGGGGGTAGACAGGGGTAGACAGGGGTAGGTAAAGGTTGAAAGACAAGCATGAGCACCTACCACTGAACCCCCTCTCCTGGGGGAGAGGGTTGGGGTGAGGGCGAAAATGCTGCTTGTTCCCAATCTCATAGATCCCAACTGCACCCGCTTGGATTCCGACCTTTGCCGGAAACACAAAGGCCTACTGTAGAGGGCACCACAGGCTGCCACACTAGTGAATCTGCATAACGGAAAACTAGATTGACCCTCCTCAAGAACCTCTTCAAACGAAACCGCAGACTCAAGGGCCAGCTTGAGACGCCGGAATTGATAGTGGTCGGCCTCGGCAATCCCGAGCCGCATTACCTGAGGACCCGCCACAACGCTGGCTGGTGGCTCATCGACCTGCTTGCCGAAAGGCACTCGATTGAGCTCCGCCGCGCGCACAACACCACGAGACTCGGCATTGGAAAGATAGAGGGGCGCACCGTCGCCCTCGCCAAGCCGCGCACCCACGTGAACGGCAGCGGCGACGCCGTGGCCTACCTGCTCGCGCGCCTACGCACTACGCAGGACAGACTGCTGATCGTATACGACGAGACCGCGCTGCCCCCCGGCAAGCTCAGGCTGAGACCCCAGGGAAGTGCCGCAGGACACAACGGCATCAAGTCGATCATCTCTGCGCTTGGTAATCAGGACTTCCCACGTCTCAGAATCGGTGTAGGTCAGCCCCCTCCCGGCACCGACCGAGTCGGCTGGGTCCTGGGTGAGATGTCGTCCGAGGACCAGCAGCAGGTCGACGACGCCATCGACAGGGCATCCCAGGCCATAGTCAGCCTGATGGAAGACGGCATAGACAGGGCAATGGGCCGCTTCAACTAGCTCCTTCGCCGACTATGACTCGATCATCCTGTCGTAGTCGTCGTGATTACCAATCCACACCCAAACGAAGTCTTCACCGTCTTCGACTGCCAGTGCCCTGTGCGCAAGGCCTACTCGAACGCTCCTGAATCGCCCAACTCTCTTGAATTGGAGGGACGGATATCTGGGATCGTCTTTCAGAATCTCGAAATTGCGCCTCGCGAGTCTTTGAACTGGTTCGGGTAGGCGTTCGAAGTATCGCCAGAAGCGGGGAGTAGCCCGATGCACCTAGAGTTCCTGTAGCGTGCCCTGTCGCTTGGATTCCTCAGCATCGGCGATCAGGAAGTCCAGGTTCCCGTCTTCTGAGTCCGCCTCTATCTGTCGGTCCCACCTGTCCCAGTCCAACTTGCTGAGCCACTGCCTGAGTTGAGCATAGTCCGGTTCAGGAAGAGCCAGGATTGCCTCTTGAATCTCTGTGACGTTGGTCATGGTGGACGCTCTCCCTGTTGGGTGTCGACTGATGAACGACAGTAGGAACTACCTAGCATTTCAATTGTCGCTGATTTCCGAGATCGATGAAAGGCGCAGATGAACTTTGAGGTCTTCCAAGACTATCGAATGAGAGTGGGAGCCGAGCTATTTCAGCCCCATCTGCTGTGCGAACGTCTCCACGTGCCCCGACGATGCGCCGAACTTGAGCTCCGCCACCTTGGCTCTTCGCGTCCATAGCTGGAGGTCGTACTCCTCCATGAACCCGATGCCGCCGTGTATCTGCTGCGCCGTCAGCGTCGTCCACTTGTAGGCGTGGTTCGTCAGCGACTTCGCCAGCGCGATCTCCTTGTCCGCCGACTGGCCATCCTCGATCTTGGTGATCGCATCGTAGGTCGCAAGCCGTGCCGAGTCTATCGCGATCACCATGTCAGCGCAGTCGTGCTGCACTGATTGGAACGTGGCGATTGCACGATCGAACTGCACCCGCTGCTTGGTGTACTCGACGGTCATCTCCTGGACGTGTTGCGCACCCCCGATACAGTGAGCGCAGTGGAGCAGCGCAGCCCTGTCGAGCGCGCGCTTGAGCGCCTCATTACCTTGGCTGGCATCACCCACGACTCCGTCCTGCACAAACACGCCCGAGAACTCCACCGCGAACTGCGGGTCTCGAGCGATGCTGTCCAGGCGAGTCAGGCTGATGCCGTCCGCCGACGCCGGGACCAGCAGCAGCACCACGCCGCCATCAGACCTCGCAGGTACCAGCATCAGGTCCGCCGAGTTGGCGTACTCGACGAACATCTTGGTGCCGTTGAGCACGTACCCTCCGTCGCGTCGTTCCGCAGTCATGGAGACAGAATCAGGCCCATACCTGGCGTTCGCATCCAGCAACGCCGCCGTCGCGATGACCGATCCATCGGCGATTCGTGGCAGTAACTCTGTGCGTTGCGCGTCAGTACCTGCGTCCAGCAGTGTCAGACCGACGACAGCCACCGAGTTGAAGAACGGTCCAGGCACGAGCGAGCGTCCAAACTCCTCGAGAAGCACCGCCAGGTCGGTGAGCGTCCCGCCCGAGCCTCCCAGCTCTTCAGGGAACGGCAACCCCGACCATCCGAGACCAGATATGCGCTCCCACAGATCGGCGGGATAGCCGCGGTCGTCCTGCTCCATAGCCCGCACCAAGCTGGTCGGGCACTCGACCTCGAACACTTCCCGGGCCGTGTCCTTCAGCTTCTGCTGCGATTCCGTAAGCGACAGATCCATTAGTAGTCCCTAGCAGAGAGTTTCGTAAGTGTAGCTCCTCACTACTCTCCACCACTCCTAACCTACGTCCTGCCCGCAGCGGCCTGCGGCGACCTGAGGTCCTGCCTGGGTTCTGAGCCTTCCCTCGGCATTCCCAGCCCTCGCTGAGCGATGATGTTGCGCTGCACCTCGTTCGCGCCGCCGCCGAATCGCAGAAAGATCCCGCTCCTGTATGTCTGCTCCATCTCGCCATCGAGCATGCAGAACGGCGAGTTCTTCGTGAGCTGTCCGTACAAACCCAGAAGCTCGAACCCGAAGTCAGCAACCTCCTGTATCAGGTCAGTCGCGACTATCTTCAGTGCAGAGCTCTCGTAGTTAGGCACGATCCCCTGGTCGATCATCCAGGCCGTCCGGTACGACAGCAACCTGACCGTCTCCAGCTTCATGCCGATCTCCGCGAACCGCGTCCTGAAGTGAGGATCGCGTGACAGCGGCTGGCCATCTATCTCGGTCTCGTTAGCGTATTCGACGAGTTTGTTGAGCCTGCGCATCAGACCCGTGTAGCGTGATCCGATGCTGACCCTCTCGAAGTCCAGCGCCATAGCGACGTGGTACCAGCCGCGGTTGGGTTCGCCGATCAGGTTCTGGCGTGGGATGCGCACGTTATCGAAGAACACCTCGTTGGTGCGCCCGCTGTCCATGCGCCACAGGGGACGGACGGAAATGCCGTCCGAGTCCATAGGCACCAGGAACACAGACAGCCCACGGTGCTTCCTGACCTCGGTGTCAGTTCGAGCCAGTAGCCACACGTGCGACGAGAAGTGCCCGGCGCTTGTGAACAGCTTCTGTCCGTTGATGACGTAGTCGTCGCCGTCGACGACGGCGCGTGTCTGAAGTCCGGCCAGATCGGTCCCAGCTCCCGGCTCGGTGTAGCCAAGAGCACACTCGACCTCGCCGCTGAGCATCTTGGGCAGCCACTCGGCGCGCTGCTCGTCGTCTCCGACGTTCATGATCGTCGGCCCGACCATGTTCACCGCCGTGCCGTTGGTGTACAGGCCGCCGAAGCTGCCGACCTCCTCGGAGAAGATGTACTGGTCCATGAGAGACCGGCCCAGTCCGCCGTACTCCTCGGGCCAGGAGATGCCGAGAAGCCCGCGACTGCCAAGCTCGCGCATAAACTGCTTGCCCGCAGGCCCGGGACCTACGTCGTCATCGCTCTCCATCTCCTCCCGAAGGTCGGGAGTGATCAGCGACTCGATGGTCGAGCGTACTTCCCGTCGCCACTCGTCCTGTTCTGGCGTGAATCTAAAGTCCATCGGAACCGCCCCTATGCGGGCTTGAACACCGGCAGTGCTATCTCGCCCTCGCCCTGGTCTATCCAGGTGAGCTCCACCCTCATGCCGCAGTTGACGTCCTCGATCGGGTTGTCGACATCCACGATATTGGTCATGATGCGGAACCCCTCGTCGAGGTCAACGTACGCCAACGCGTAGGGCCCCAGGTCCTTAAACGCTGGGTGGTAGTTCTGCATGACCACGCTGAACGTGTAGACCTCGCCTTTACCGGCGGACACGTTCCACGAGACGTTGCCGGATAGACACCCGGTGCAGTGCGCGCGTGGGTAGAAGATCACCTCGTCGCAGTCGTCACACGTCTGGTAGGTCAACTCGCGTCGCTTGGTGGCCTCCCAGAACGGCTCCGTGTCCTGCTCCGGGAATCTCGGCTGTGGCCTCAGTGCTTGTTCTGTCATTGGATTGATTCTCCTGGTGAGTCCCCCGGCGGTTCGACGCTGGGGAGTGGGTGATACGTGACTTAGTCGGCTGCGAGAATGGTTACGCCTGTCGCGTGCCTCGACCCAAGCTGACCGCCGTTGCCCACGGCAACCGCCAGCTTCGCGTCGTCGACCTGCGAGGTGGATTCGCCCCTCAACTGCCTTGCCGCCTCGATCAGCAGGTAGATGCCCCGCTCTCCCGGGTGGTTCGACGACAGTCCGCCGCCGTCCGTGTTGATCGCGAGCTTGCGCGGGTCGTCGAATGTCAGGTGACCCTGCGCGACGAACTCTCCACCTTCTCCCTTATTGCAGAAGCCGAGGTCCTCGATCATGCACATGACGGTTATCGAGAACGAGTCGTACGCCATGAGCACGTCGATCTCGTCTGGCGTAACACCAGCGTCCGCGAACGCCCTCGGACCGGACTGCGCTCCCGCGCTGACGGTGATGTCGCCGCCGTTCTCGCGGTACTTGGTCGCCTCTCCGCCGCCAATCACCCACACAGGCTTCTTCGCGCAGTTCGCGGCGACCTCCTTGGACGCCATTATTACTGCGCCGCCGCCGTCGGAGATCATGCAGCACTCAAGAAGCCTCAGCGGCCACGCGATCATCCGCGAGTCCACCACGTCCTCGACGGTCAGCTCGCGAATGCCCACGAACTCCAGGTCGGTCATAGCCTCGACCGCCTCAGGATTTCGCATCGCGTGCTTGCGCGTCGCAATCGAGATGTGAGCGAACTGCTCGTTGGTCGTACCGTACTGGTGCATGTGCCGGTTCTTGACCATCGCGTAGTTGGCGATCAGCGTCTGACCCCAGGACGCCTCCATGTTCGTCGCAGGGTTGGGTATGCCTCCTCCCGCAGCTCCGCCCGTACCGATCCGGCGCCTATCCGAGTGGGCAGTGGAGCCGTAGGTAATGAGAGCGACGTCGCACTTGCCGGCAGCGATCATCGTCGCGGCATGATTGGCATGGAACTCGTACGACGTCCCGCCGACCGCTGTGTTGTCGATCAGTCTCGGCTTGAGGCCGAAGTATTCCGAGATTCCAAGCCCGCCAATGTTCTGGTGGCTGCCGTTGTCGTACACAGCGTCAACGTCGCTCCAGCTCAGCCCGGCGTCTTCCAACGCGCGGGCGGCCGACGCGGCCTTGATCTGAAGTGCGCTGACGTTGGGGCCAACGACCCTCAGCGGGTACTCGTGAATACCGACGATCGCGGCCTCTCTGGTTTGAGGCATATCCAGTTGCTCCTTTCGCGCGCCACGACGCGCCCATCTCAATGGTCAAACCATGCCCCCGTACTCAGATACGGGGGTGGGCCAAAATTACCACACGCCCAATACACCGTCAACGAAACTCAAGCCGCCCCCACATTGACGCCTCTCCATCCACTTTGTATATTCGCCCCACCACTCAGCCACCTATACGGCAACCGCGATTTCACCTCAGGAGAGCACGCCATGCAGAGATGGGAACCAACCAACTCGCCCGTCATCTACCGACGCTTCCAGGCCAGCGAGAACCTCGTCGCCGACCTTGAAGAATTCGCCCTCTCAGAGGGCATCCGCGAGGCCGCCATCTCATCCTGCATCGGCAGTCTCAGGCAGCTCAAACTCCGCAACCTCTGCGGCTTCGACGATGACAATTCCCCCGAGTTCGAGAGGACCGTCATCGACGAAAACCTCGAACTCGTCACCGCAGACGGCTACATCCAGCCCCTACCCGAGGGCGGCATCCGCGTCCACATCCACCTCGCCGCCGCTCGCCCCTCAGGCGAAATGGTCGGAGGACACTGCGAGGAGGCGACAACCTTCACCGGCGCCTTCATGTACCTCCACGTATTCGAACAGGAATAGATCGCACGGCGTCTCGGGAGACTTGTCACCATGAGTACAGAGAGCACACCAACCAACCGTCTGAGCGGCAAAGTCGCCATAGTTAGTGGCGCGGGCACCTACGGAGGACAGGGCGTCGGCAACGGCGCCTCTGCCGCCATCCTGTTCGCCCGTGCAGGCGCACGCGTCGTGCTGGTGGATGCCGTACCCGAATGGGCCGACGCGACTCGCGAGATCATCCAGGAAGAAGGCGGAGAGGCCATGACCGCCTCTGCGGACGTCACCAACCCCGACGACTGTAGGAACGTCGTCGATGCTGCTATCGAGCGCTACGGCGGCCTTCACATCCTGCACAACAACGTAGGAGGCGGAGGCGGCTCCGGCAGTGTTGTGGACGCTACAGACGAAGACTGGTCCCGCAGCATGTCAGTCAACCTGATGAGCATGATCAACATGGGCCGCTACGCCGTTCCCCGCATGAGAGACAGCGGAGGCGGCTCGATCATCAACGTGTCATCCGTGACGGCCCTCAGGCCCAAGGCTATGCGGTCGTCAGCCCCGTATACGGTCAACAAGTCGGCCGTCGTCGGCCTCACCAGAGCAATGGCCGTCGACCACGCCGCCGACAACATCCGGGTCAACTGCATCATGCCCGGCCTGATGTGGACTCCCCGCCTAGAGAGCAGTTCGCCCGACGCCCGCGAGATGCGTCAGACCTCCACACCGCTCCCCGTAGAAGGGCAGGGCTGGGACATCGGCTACGCAGCCCTATACCTCGCCAGCGACGAGGCCCGCTTCGTCACCGGCGTAACCCTCCCCGTAGACGGCGGCTTCCTCCTAACCAGCGCCCCAAACTAGACGAATCGCCCCCTCTCCCTTGACGGGAGAGGGCTGGGGTGAGGGTGAAAAGTAGGACTCAGAACAATCCTGTAACCTACATTGACGCCGCACGCGCCAGTACCAGCCAACAGGAGGCAAACAACGTGACCTCGGAACAGACTAGTGTTCCCGGAATGCTGACCGTCGACGACCTCCGCTCAGCCGTCGACAGCGGCTCCATCGACACCGTCATCCTCAGCTTCCCTGACCTCTACGGCAGGTTGATGGGTAAGCGCCTCGACGCCTCGTTCTTCCTGACCGACGTGGCCGGCGGCACTCACGCCTGCGACTACCTCTTCGCAGTGGATATGGAGATGGAGCCGGTCGCTGGATACGACTTCTCCAACTGGGACCTCGGCTACGGCGATGTGCACTTGGCTCCCGACCTCGGGACAGTCCGCAAGCTGTCATGGCTCGACCGGACAGCGCTGGTAATCTGCGACGCGGAACTGGAACCTTCACACGAGCCTGTCGCCGTAGCACCGAGGTCGATACTACGCAAACAGATCGAGCGACTGCGCTCAGGTGGGTTCGAGGCTATGGCTGGCTCGGAGCTTGAGTACTACGAGTATCGGACCTCATACATGGAGGCTGCCCGGAACGGGTATAGAGACCTGGCCGAGGTCGGCTGGTACCTTGAAGACTACAACCTGCTGCAGGGATCACGCACCGAAGACCTGAACGGCACGTTCCGCCGACACCTTGCCGCGTCCAGAGTACCCGTCGAGTCGACCAAGGGGGAGTTCGGCAGGGGACAGCACGAGTTGAACATCCGCTACGCGCCGGTCCTGGACATGGCTGACCGCCACCTCGTGCTCAAGCAGGCGGTGAAAGAGGTGTCCGACCAACTCGGATGCAGCGTCACCTTCATGGCCAAGCCGGACGCCTCGCAGGCGGGTTCCAGTTCTCACCTCCACGTGAGTCTATGGACAGACTCAGACGGAGAGCTGACCAACGCCTTCCCCGGCGACGGAGACCTATCCGGCATCGCCTGCTCAGACGTGTTTCGCTGGTTCCTCGCCGGATGGATGCGCTACGTGCCCGAACTGATGGTGTGCTACGCGCCGACCGTGAACTCTTACAAGCGATTCCAGGCCGGAAGCTGGGCCCCGACCGCAATGGCGTGGTCGCCGGACAACCGAACGGCAGGCTTCCGAGTCGTCGGCACGGGGCCGAGCCTTCGCATCGAGTGCCGCATCCCAGGCGCCGACGTTAACCCGTACCTGGCGTACTCCGCTGTGATCGCGTCGGGACTCGCAGGCATCGAGCACCAGATCGAACCTCCACCCGCTTACATCGGAGACGTCTACGCAGCCTCCGAAGAGCAGATGCTGCCCAGAAGCCTCGAAGAGGCGGTCGATCGCTTCCGTAACAGCGCTCTCGCCCGCACAGCATTCGGAGAAGACGTGGTCGCTCACTACGCCCACTTCTTCACCACCGAGGCGGGCGCTTATCGCAACACCGTAACCGACTGGGAGCGCACCCGCTACTTCGAGCGGATATTAGAACGCTGTCCCCAACATTGACCGCCCAACCTCCCACTTAGTATATTTCGGCGCATGATTATTGGACTCCTCACCGACACCCACCTACCCAACCTGATACGGCAACTCGAAGAGCTCGGCCCCGAGCCGGCGGAGTTCTTCAGCAGCGTCGACCTGATCCTGCACGGTGGCGACCTCACTGCTCCCTACGTACTCGATTGGCTTGAACAGTTCGCCCCCGTACTTTGCTCCACCGGCAACAACGATCCCATCCCGGACTCGCGCTGCGAGGACGTGCAGGTGTTTGACGTAGAGGGCTGGCGAATCGGCATGACACATAGCCTGGAAGGCCAGTTCCGACCGATGTCCGTGCTCAGCCAGTACTTCCCAAGCCCGGTCGACATAATGATCGCAGGCCACACCCACGAAGAGCGTCTCGAACACCGCGACGGTGTTACACTCATCAACAGCGGCTCGATCACGTTCCCACACCACAAGGAACTGCGACTGGGAACCGTCGGCCTGCTGGAGTTGACCCAGCATCAGCTCAAAGCCAGCGTGTTCCCACTGGGGGAAACTGAGGGAAGGCCTAACCCTGGACGCGAGATCGCCCTCGAGCTTCACCGCAACGGCGACGGACACGTCAGCGTCAGCCCGCAGGAGGGCTCCTGAGAGTTTTCGAATCGTGAATTCAGAATAGTGAATTGTGAGAAAGTGAGCCGTTACGGCCCTGTTCACCATTCGACATTCTAAATTCACAATTCCAAATGGACGAGGTCACATGACACAGTTATTTGACGGAATCACCGTGCTGGACTTCAGCCAGGGTATGGCGGGTTCCGTCGCGACCATGGTGATGTCGGACTTCGGAGCCGAGGTCATCAAGGTCGAGCCGCCCGGCGGAGATCCCTACCGTTCACATCCCGCATCTCTCTTGTGGAATCGCGGCAAGAAGAGCGTGGTCCTCGACCTTGAGACAGCCGAGGGCCGCAGACAAGCCCGGGCGCTCGCGCGCTCCGCCGATGCCGTCGTCGAGAGCTTCGTACCTGGCGATGCGGCCGCCCTGGGAGTTGATTACGAGACCCTGAAGGCGGACAACCCCGGACTCGTCTACACGTCGATCACCGCATTCGGCGACTCCGGTCCCTATGCCCATTATCGACCATACGAGGCCCTCGTCAGCGCTAAGTCCGGCCGCTATATGTCCTTCGCCGGACAGAACGGACGCGAGGGGCCCAACTACGGTGCAGTGCAGGTCGCCAGCCACGGCGCGGCCATGGCCGCAGTCCGCGGGGCAGTGGCCGCGCTGATGATTCGTGATCGCACCGGTGTCGGCCAACACGTCCAGACCAGCCTGCTGCGCTCCATCACCTACTATGACCTCAGCCAGTTCTTAGTCTGGCAGATGATGATCAACTTCCCCGAAAACTTCCCGGACGATCCCACGGTTATCGCATCCAGGCCTGCGCCGATTCAGTACCTTGCTGTGCGCTCGAAGGATGGGCGCTGGCTGCAGCTTGCCAACCTGATGGAGAGACTCTTCATCGCCGAGATTCACGCGATCGGACTGGGCCATCTGCTGGAAGACCCCCGCTACGCCTCGGCTCCCTTCCTCGACGACGACCCACGCGAGGAGATGCGCGAGTTCATTCTCGACAAGATGCAGGAGAAGACCCTCGAAGAGTGGATGGACCTGTTCATCAACGTCGAGGGTGACGTCGCCGCCGAACCGTTCATGACCTCCATCGAGGCGCTAGATCACCCGCAGCTCGTCCATAACGGTGCTGTCAAGAAGGTGAACGACCCGACCGTTGGACAGATGCGCCAGCTTGGCCCGCTGTTCCACATGGAAGCATCCCAACCGCAAATACAGGGCCCGGCCCCCCAAGTCGGCGAGCACACCGACGACGTGCTTTCCAGGCTGTCTTCTACACCTTCGGCGGTAGGGGCAGGTTTCAAACCTGCCCCTACAAACACACCTGCTGATGCGCCAGCCCACCCCCTCGAAGGCGTCACCGTCCTGGACATGTCCACAGTCATCGCCGGCCCGCTCGCGGGATCGCTGCTCGCCGAAATGGGCGCGCGCGTTATCCGTATTGAGACCCTGACCGGCGACTGGATGCGTGGCCACTACAACGGCCTCGCCTCTAACCGGACCATGGCCGGCACTGAGGGCTTGTCCATCGACCTCAAGACAGCCGAGGGACAGGACATACTCACCCGTCTGCTACCCAACGTGGACGTCGTGCTGCACAACATGCGCCCCGGCGCCCCCGAGAGAGTCGGCATCGGTATTGAGCAGGTCAGGGCGCTCAGACCGGACGCCGTCTACGCCTATCTCGGTGGGTACGGCTCCTCCGGCCCGCACAGCCACCGCCCCGCAATGCATCCCATAGGGGGCGCAGTTGGTGGTGGCGTCATGGCCCAGATCAGCGACGGCGCGCTCCCTGCCGAGAACGCAGATATGACAATGGACGAGCTTCGTTCCGTCTCGCGCCAGTTGGGTCGCGCCAACGAGGTCAACCCTGACCCCAACACCGCGATGGTCACCGCCACCGCGATAACCATGGCACTCTACGGCCGCCAGCGACACGGCGATAAGCAGTACGTCGAGACCACGATGATCGGCTCCAACGCCTACGTCAACGCTGACGACTTCTTCGACTACGAGGGCCGGCCTCAAAGGCCGGTCATCGACGCCGACGGCTACGGTACCAACGCCCTGTTCAGGCTATACCAGACCCCTGATGGCTGGGTGTTCCTGGCGTGTCCCTTCGAGGACGAGTGGCCCCGCCTCTGTAGCGCCCTGGGCCGCCCGGACCTTCTCGAAGAGCCACGATTCATCACGCCGGACGCGCGAAACGACAACGATGATGCCCTGGCGTCCGAGCTAGCCACCATTTTCGCCGACCGCCCCGCGCTGGAGTGGGAAAAGCTGCTGACATCCGCCGACATAGGCTGCGTCCAGACAGAAGACCGCGGCATGTACCACTTCTTCGCCGAAGACGAACACGTCGCACAGACAGGTCTCACGGTCGACGTTAGCCACCTGAAGTACGGCGAATTCTGGCGCTACGCACCGATCCTCGAGTTCTCGAAGACACCGTGCGTCGCCGGAGGCGGCATTACGCGCGGTCAACACACCTTCCCAATCCTCCGGGAACTCGGATTCACCGACGCTCAGATCCTCAAGATGCGAGAAAAGCGAGTCCTCGACTGGGAAGAGATTGAATAACGATAACCGTGATGAGCAGACTGTGAAGCGGTCGTCCCACAACGTCCAAACCCGTCATTCCCGCGAAAGCGGGAATCCAGAACGTGTGTCCAAGGTAACCTTCCCTGTGACATCGTCCTGAAGTCATAAGAATCAGGTCACCACACATGCCACAAGACCACCCCCCCAGAATCCCCGTAGAAGAGATCGCCAAGTTCCCCCCGCCGGGGATGTCCGCACCAGTATCATTCTCGTTCAGCCCGGACGATAGTCTGCTGACATACCTGTACGGCGAAGATGGAAGTCCTGTCAGGAAGCTCTACGGACTCGACACCCGGACGGGCGAGTCCAAAGTCATCCAGGCAGCCGCCGAGCCCGAGTCAGATGACCTGTCTATCGAGGAGCAGCTTCTGAGGCAACGCCAGCGACAGTTAGGGCAGGGGATCGTCAGGTATTCGTGGGCCGATAGTGGCGGCGTCATCCTTATCCCGGCACAGTCCGGCATATATGTGAAAGATGGCCCTGAGGCTCCTGCTCGGCGAGTCGTATCTGCCGAGTCTGGACCAACTTTGGACCCGCAGCTTTCCCCCGACGGCACACAGGTTGTCTACGTCACAGACGCGGAGGTCTACGTCGCTCCGGTCTCTGGTGAGCCTGTCGAACCGCGCCAACTGACATACGGCGCGAGAGGCACTGGCAAGACCAACGGCCTGGCCGAGTACATCTCCCAGGAGGAGATGCACCGTCTGCACGGCTTCTGGTGGTCCAGGGACGGCTCACAGATCGCCTTCGAAGAGGTCGATGAGACCCACATCCCCGTCTATCGCATCGTCCACCAGGGCAAGGACGACACAGGAGCGTCAGCCCAGGAAGACCACAGGTACCCCTTCGCCGGAGACCCCAACGCGCGAGTGCGACTCGGAGTGGTCCCGGCCACTGGGGGAGAGCCCATCTGGATGGACCTAGGCGACGATGACGACATCTACCTCGCCCGAGTCGACTGGATGCCCGACGGCTCCCTTTGCGCTCAGCTTCAGAACCGCGAGCAGACCCGGCTCGACCTGGTCAGGTTCGACACGTCGACAGGACAGGGTGTGACCCTGCTGACCGAAATATCCGACGTCTGGATTAACCTGCACAACATGTTCCGATCTCTCAAGGACGGCAACTTCATCTGGGCTTCGGAGCGTTCCGGCTTCCGGCACCTGTATCTGTACGACAGCAACGGCAACCTCGTCCGTCAGCTCACCGAAGGCGACTGGGCCATCGACACCCTCGCAGGAGTCGACCAGGACGCCGGGCTCGTGTACTTCACGGGCACGAAGGACGGGCCAACTGAGTGCCACCTGTACAGCGTCCCACTGGAAGGCGGCTTGATTACTCGCCTGACTCAGGATGCCGGCACCCACATCGTGACCCTCGATCACGCCTCCAATCGATTCGTTGACACGTTCAGCAGCACGAACACGCCACCGATGGTAACGCTTCGATCGCTGCAGGACGGCTCGGCACTCCACACCATCCACTCGACAGACGATCCCAGGGTAGACGAACTCGCTCTCACCCCACCGGAACTCGTCAGCATAGAGTCCCGCGACGGCGAAACCCTCCACGGTGCGTTGTACAGGCCCTCTCCTGAGTTCGGCGACGGCCCCCACCCAACGGTCATCTACACGTACGGCGGTCCCCACGCCCAGGTCGTGAACAACCACTGGTCCATGACCTGTGCGATGCGCTCGCAGTACCTGCGCTCACTTGGCTATCTCGTGTTCTGCCTCGACAACCGGGGCAGCGCACGCCGGGGCCTGGAGTTCGAGGGTGTCATCAAGCACAACATGGGCGACATCGAAGTCCGCGACCAGGTGGACGGCGTTCGCTGGCTCATTGACAACGGGCTGGCTGACCCCGACCGCGTCGGCGTCTACGGCTGGAGCTACGGCGGGTTCATGACTCTCATGTGCCTTGCCAAGACCTCTAACGTGTTCAAGATGGGAGTCGCTGGAGCCCCCGTGACCCATTGGGACGGCTACGATACCCACTACACCGAGCGTTACATGGGCACGCCCCAGTCCAACCCTGACGGCTACGCGTCCGGCAGCGTCATGACCCACGTCGACAGCATTGAGGGAGACCTGCTAATAGTCCACGGCCTGATCGACGAGAACGTCCACTTCAGGCACACCGCCAGGCTCATAAACGCACTGATCAAGGCCCGCAAGCCCTACGAGCTCATGATGTTCCCCGACGAACGTCACATGCCACGAAGCCAGGCTGACCGCATCTACATGGAGGAGCGAATAACCGACTTCTTCCAGCGAAACCTGTAGAATCCCGGTCATACCGACACGTCGCCCCCTCTCCCTCAGGGCTGATAGACGTATGTAAAGGTACACACATAGTCATAAGTACCACCAACAGACCCGTCTCCCTGGAGGAGAGGGTTGGGGTGAGGGTGAAAAGGTCGAATACAAACCCCTGTTAGCTCCCTGGGGGAGTGAGCTGGGGTGAGGGCAAAAATGACGACACTCCAAACAGACGTTGACAGCTACATAGAAGGCGCACACGAACTGGCCGACATGATCAGGGCCGTCACCGACGAGATCACCGAGCAACGCCGGATTCCAGTCGAAGTATCGAACGAGATCGCCGACCGCGGCTACTTCAGGCTGCTTCTGCCCAGGTCTCTGGGTGGAGCCGAACTCGAGCATCCCGACTTCCGCAGAATCGTCCGAATTATCGCCGAGGCCGATGCCAGCGCAGGGTGGTGTGTCAACCAGAACAACGTCTTTTCAACCAACTCCGTGCGCGTGCCTCCGGAAACGGCGGACGAGATCTGGACAGTCCAGCGCAACGTCGTCACCAACGGCCCACCCATGCCGCAAACGAGGGCCGAAGTCGTCGACGGCGGCTATCGCCTGTCAGGACGTTGGAACTTCAGCAGCGGCTATCCGCACGCGACATGGCTCGCCGCGCTGACGCCGGTATACAGGCCCGGCGAGACCGAGCCAACTGAAATGCGCACGATGCTGCTGCCCAAGGACCAGGCCGACCTCGTGGACATATGGCAGGTCGGAGGTCTCAAGGGTACCGGCAGCCAGGGATTCGCCATCGAGGACTTGTTCATTCCAGCGGCCCGTTCCTATCCTACAACGGCCACTTCACGCGAGCCCGGTCCGCTCTACGTCATTCCGACTACGCTGCTGTTCTGCTCCGGCTTCGCGACCGTCGCACTCGGCAATGCCCGAGCCGGTCTCGACTTTGCCAAAGACCTCGTAATAGGCAAGACTCAGCAGGGACGCGAGTCGCCAATGCGATATGAGTCGACCACGCAACGAATGGTCGGTCAGGCCGAGGCAATCTGGAACTCCGCTCGCGCCTATCTGGACGAGGCCGCCGCCGCAATGTGGCAGGGGGCCAAGACCAATCTGGACCTCACGGTCGAAGAGCGAGTCGGAGTACGTCTAGCAAGTACCCACGCCATACGCGAGTCGGCCCGCGTCGTCGACATCGCCTACACACTCTGCGGCTCCAGCGCGATCTTCACCGTCAACCCGATCCAGCGCCGATTCCAGGACGCCCACGCCCTCACCCAGCAGATCCAGGGACGCCCAACCCACTACGACACCGCCGGCCAGTACTACCTCGACCTGGAGCCCGAAGGCATCTTCTAGGATTTCAGCTCTGGGAATTGGAGCCCGCAACGATTCTGCAAGTGCGCCACATCCGGCCACGTTGCGGAGCGCGGGCGTCTCGCCCGCATTCGTCCACCCAGAACCTCCAGCCTGTCTCAGAAGTCGAGGTGTACACTATGGGGAGACGCTGTGAGAGGAGTGTAGAGAGTGCCGCTTCGAGACATGCCCCGTGATCAAGCCTGGCTGTTGCCGCCGTCCCTTGATGAGTTATTGCCACTTGACCATCCAGCCCGTTTCGTGGCCGAGTTCGTCGACGCCCTGGGCCGCGAGGACTGGAGGGAACTCGGTGTGGATATAGAGGGCGACCCGCTGGGAGCACCGGCCTATCATCCCAAGGCACTGCTGAGCGTCTGGTTGTTTGGCTTCGTGACTGGAATACGCTCCAGCCGCAAGCTGGAGGCGGCCTGCCGGGACCATATACCCTACTTGTGGTTGACTGGCTGGCAGCACCCGGACCACAACACGCTGTGGCGGTTCTACAAGGATCATCGCCAGGCAATGAGAGGACTACTCAAGCGAACGGTGCGAACGGCAGTGGCAATTGAGTTGGTGGACCTGGCGGTACAGGCGGTGGACGGAACCAAGGTACCAGCCAACGCATCGTCTTGCCGCAGTTACGATGCCAAGGGACTGGCCAAGCTGTTGGAGCGGTTGGACCGGGCCATAGCCGAACTGGAGAACCAGAACGAAGGGGAAACCGACCGGGCACCGGTGCATCTCCCGGAGGAATTGGCCGACAAGAGGAAATTGCGCGAGCAGGTGCGCCAGGCCATGGAGCAACTGGAGGACCGAAAAGGACCGAAAAGCATTAACCTGACGGACCGGGACGCCCGGTTCATGAAAATGAAGCAGGGCTTCTGTCCTGCTTACAATGCCCAAGCCATGGTTTCACCAGTAAAGACCGGCCAGGAAACCTCCGGCATGCTGATCACGGCCGTTGAACTGGTGGACGAACCGGCGGATTATGCCAGGCTGACCCCGATGATGCAGAGGGCGGAAGAGATGACAGGGGTCAAGTCGCCATTGACCCTGGCCGATGGCGGCTATCACTCGGCAGCGGCGCTACAGGAATGCGCCGACCGCGGCCAGCAGGTGGCGATGCCGGAGTCGCCCAGAGGAATGGCGCTGGATCATCCCTACCACAAGGACCGGTTCACCTACGATGCCGACAGCGACGTATACAGGTGTCCCCAGGGCCAGGTGCTGAGCCTGGTACGCGGCAGGTTCTCCAGGAAAACGAACAAGAGAATGTACCAAGCCCCCAAGGACACTTGCCAGGCGTGTCCAGTTGCCGGAGCCTGCCTCACCCGTGGTTCGCCCAGACGGAGCTTGGCAATAAGTCCCTATGACGCTGCCCTGCGCCAACATCGCGCCTGGATGGCCACAGAAGAAGCTCAGTCTGCGTTCAAAAAGAGAAAGCAACTGGTGGAACCCGTATTCGGAATCATAAAAGAGCAGCAGGGAGTACGTAGGTTCCTTCTGCGAGGCGTCGGCAACGTCACTGCCGAATGGACCCTGTTGGCCACTGCCTTCAACCTGCGGACTCTGTGGCGTGTATGGCGTGCCCGGAAGCCGGATTACAGGTCCCTCGAGGGGAAAACCGTGCCAACGGGATAGTCGCCAACACGACTGCTAACCGAGTGCCCTGCCTTCCCTCTCCCCTTTTCGACCATAGCGAGTAAATTCGCCGCGATGCCGGTCTCCGGCAAGTCCATTTGCGGCCTTCTGAGACAGGCT
>JAGWBK010000040.1:38964-53567 GCA_021295915.1 Dehalococcoidia bacterium | reverse complement strand
TTAGTTCGAACCTGCCTGAGTCGTTTCAATGGGAGTTGAGAGCCATCCTGACTGATCCCTTGGGGCTGAATCTAAGGAACATTCACCTTCACGGACTCGCAAAGGCTGAGTCGAAGCACGATGCGGCGGTCATTCTCTACACCGCTGCAAGGTTGACCCTGATTCGCGCACAACACTAGATCGCCAATTGCCTATCTGATCGTTTCTATACAGTCACTGCCTGTGATTGGCACGAGATGGCAGAACAGGTACTTCTCTAATCGTCGTAATCACGTATGGAAAAGTAGATTGGTTCTAGTTAAGCCGTAGATGAGAATCGCAACCTACAATCTCTGTAACTCCACTTGCAATTGGCATGAGCGACTATATGCAATCGTCGAAGAGATCGCGTCTCTTGAAGCGGATGTTGTGGCGATGCAGGAAGCCCCATCTCAAGTATTGGAGAGCAGTTCGTTTGTGCAGTTCTTCAAGGAGACTACGGACTACCTGGAAGTCTCGCACCTATCTTACCCAGAGGAGGAGAATGAAGGTCTCAGATCTGAGGGGCTGGCTATCCTTAGCAGGCTGCCAGTGAGGGACGTTCGAACTAATTGGGAGAACAATGCGCTAACTGAGAACAACTGGGCTGCCAGGGTTACTCTCGAATGGAGTGGCGTTTCCCTGAGCCTTACAAACGTCCACCTAGACTGGGAGAACGCTCGCAGTCGTCAACGGTACATTGCGCGCATCGTCAGCGAGTTGATAGACAGCTGCTCAACTGACTATGACATTCTTTGCGGTGACTTCAACGAAGGCAGCCAAGGCGCGATCTCTCAAATGCTCCAGCAGCAGACAACGATGCAGGACTACAACACACAGTGGACTGATCTAGCTGTCCTAGCTTACTCAGCCCTAGGACAATCACCACCATCTACATTGATTTCGAACATCGATTCTAGTGAGGGCACACTGGACGGTGAGAGTTCAGACAGGCGTTTCGACAGGATCTATTTGCGAGCGAATGACAAGGCAGAACCGAGAGTTTCAGGAGCCGGGCTGTTTGGCATGGGCAGTAATGGCCGTATGATCGTGCCTTCAGACCACTACGGTGTTTATGTCGACATCGATTGGAATGAGGAAGCGTAAGCTCCGCCCTCAACGGGACATATGTCGGAGCCGGAAATCGGCTGCTAAGTTAACCAGCGAGAACGTTAGCAGGACGACGGCCAGCGGCGCGATTAGCATGCTGATGCTTAGGATGGTCAGCGCGCAGAATCCGGCCAGCAGGATGGACGCCAAGAGGCATGTGATCCATAGTGGGGTGGCGTTGGACGCTCCCGCAGCACGTCCGAGCAGCACGCAGATACCGACGGCTACGAGTGTCACAGGGGCCCAAATCGCGCCGCTTAGCAAAAGAGTCTGAACTTTGGCTCCACTGGTCAGGCTCAGCCATCCGGCAATCAAGACTACAGGCAGCACGCTCAGCGCGATTCTCAGCCACAAGGTACGGTGACCTCAGACCTTGTGCCAGTTTCGAGACCCATCATACTGGGAAAGCGGCAGCTCATTCAGCTTACTCAGTCAGAAACGATGAAGTGCCCACCGATGAGACGATGGTCGCCTTCATCGAAGGCGCACGATATTACCGGTGATAAAGCGTGCATGGTTGGAGGCTAGGTAGGCGATTACGGGGGCGACGTCTTCTGGCTCGGCGATGTGAATGAGGTCGGAACTGTCGCGGACGGTGCGTCTCACTTCTTCTGTGATCCAGCCTGTGTCGGTGACCGGTGGGTACACTATGTTGGCCGTGATTCCCAGGTGGGCGAGCTCGAACGCTGCTGACATGGTGTAGTTCTCGAGGGCGGCCTTGGCGGCTCCGTAGGAGACTTCTCCCGGAAATCCGTTTGGACCGCCCGATGTCAGGCCGATGATGCGACCCCACGCTGCGCCGCGTTCTGTGTGACGCCTCGCGAACTCGGCGATCATCGTGGCCGTGCCGCGGGCATCCACCAGAAACTGCCGGTCAAAAGTCTCGGCGGAGACCTGGCGAAGGAGCCGGCCGTAACCGTCCCTGCTATCGCCGGAAAAGGTGTCCTGTCGCCATCCGGAGGCGTTGTTGACAAGGATGTCCACCGGGCCGAGGTTGGCCTCAGCGATGTCGAACAGGTGTCGTGGAGTCTGCGTGTCGGCAAGGTCGGCTTCCACGGCAGTCGCCACCCCGCCATTCCCACGGATGTAAGCTATAACGTGCTCGGCGTCGGAGGCGCGGGCCCGACGGTATTCGTCGGTCATACCGGCATCCTCACCTTCGTCGACTCTGAGGTAGGAAACAAGCACTCGAGCGCCGCAATCGGCCAGGGCGCGGGCAGTGGCGGCACCGATGCCGTGATTGCCTCCGGTAACAATTGCGATGTGGCCAGTCAGATCGAAGTGTGGCATTTCTGGTGCTCCAAGGTGTAAGGATCTGTGTGCAGTTCAGGTCGTTTATGTCTGTGTGATGTCAGTTAAGCCGGGCCAGACTATGTTGCTTAACTCGTCGAAGGTCTTGATGGGTGTTGGGGTGTTGATCCTTTGGAGTAGTTCGGAGATGGCGTCGGTGCCGAAGTCGTGGAGTAGTGTCCAGGCTATGATCCGGCGTGGGAGTGCCTGGTCTGCCAGGAGGGTTGGGTCGTACGACTTGAGGAAGGCGCGCATCTCGTCGATGTTCCTGTCGAAGAGGCCGAGCCAGAGTGGCATCCACTCGTAGTCTCTGGCACCTACCCAGGCGTCGCCGAAGTCGATGATGGCGCTGACTCTCCACTGCCCGTCCGTCCTGGAGAGCAGGACGTGATCGGATTCTAGGTCGCCATGGACGATTACTCGTGGTCTCGACCCGGAGTCGTCGATGACATCGTCCAGGATGCCTGCCAGTGTTTTGGTGACGTCGGAAGTTGTCAGCCCGCGGTCGACCAGCTCGGGGAGCACCTCTCGTCGCCTTCGGTCTACCAGTTCGTCCCAGGTCTCGCCGGCGTCGGAGCCTTCGAGTTTGTCGATTTCCGTCTCGTGAAGGGCCTTCGTTAAGGCGCCGACCTGGGTGGCGATGAACATGAGCTCTTCGTGGCTGAGTTCAGGCCTTAGCGATTCGAGTGTCGCACCGGTGCGGTGTTCAATTACAAGGTATGGCCAAGTGGCCCTGTCCTGGTACCGGCCTGACGCGATGATCTTCGGAACGGGAACGGTACCTTCGGCGGTCAGGACCTCGATCAGCTTCGGCTCTATGTCGTACTCCGACCAGAACGGGCTGTAGATCTTGACGACAAGGCGACAGTCGAGGATGAACACGGCGTTGGTGTTCGAGCGTGGCCTCTCTATGCGCTGAAAGCGAATGCCTTCGGATGCGCAGAGGGCGGCGACGACTGGTCTCCAGAGGGAGATGTCGTTGTACGTCCTGGTCCAGTCTGTCCATGATTCAATTGGTGGGAGATGGTAGGTCAAGTCGTTGTCCTGCTCTGAGTCTGTGCGAATACAACAGTCTTACATAGGTGTGGGAAGCTGTCTCGGATTGGTAGGCAAGCTCCCTTCGACAGGCTTCCTTCGACAAGCTCAGGACGAACGTATGCGGGCAGGATGCCCGCGCTCCAATTAAGGGCGTACGAATCTGGGACAGGCTTCCTTCGACAGGCTCAGGACGAACGGGTGCGGGCAGGATGTCCGCGCTCCAAATTCGGAGTTGCCCGGTTACAGGGTATAATCCGGCTATTCCCAGCGGGAGAGGCTGATATGTGCGACGGACACAAGTCTGATGATTCTCATGGGCACGAACACAGCTCCGGGAATCTCTCGACGCTGAGGGGAACCGGCCTTCCGTGGTATCGCGTGCTGGCTATCGCCACGAAGAACTACTCGATCAAGGCTCGGCGGTTGAGCTGGTGCTGCGGGAATAATGGTGAGCCTGGATGTTGACGGCCCTGATCTGATCCCCGGAGTGTCCGGGGGAATTGGTGGGGGATGGTTTGTCAGTCAATCGCACCCTGCCTATTGAGAAGGTTGCAGCAGTAGTTTCACCCTCACCCCAGCCCTCTCCCTGAGTGAGAGGGGGCCGTTGGTTGGTATCCACCGTCACCCGTTAACCTGCGCTTGACGGGGAGCGTGGTGGTGTAAGATAGTTAGCTCTATACTAATAATTAGGGCTATACTATGCACTCTCGTGAGGAGCTGACGGGGAAGCTGGTCGAGCACATGTCCCATGTGCAGCGGCGTATGCGTGCGAGGCGCTCGTCGGCGTGGCTGGACCTGGACCTCACAAGGCAGCAGGCCAAGACACTTCACTTCCTGTCGCACGGGCAGCGGCGCATGTCTGAGATCGCCGGAAGGCTTGATGTTGAGATGCCTTCGGCGACCACCATGATAGACCGGCTCGTGGCCAAGGGGCTGGTCGAACGCGGGCAGGACCCCGCGGACAGGCGCGCCGTGGTCTGCTCACTCACGCGGGAAGGCATCGAAATAGTGGAGCGGTTCTCGGCCATCAGGGCGGCGAGGACCGAGTCGCTGGCCGCGGTGCTCAGCACAGAAGAGCTGGAAGTCGTGGTCCCTGCTCTGGAGATCCTGGCCGACGCGGTCCGACGGCCTGGGTTCATGCCGCAGGATGGGGACAGCGAATCTAGTGAGAGGGAAGCTCTGACAGTCGAGGCCGACGCATGAGTGTGCTGTTCCGGCTGATGAAGTATGCATTCAGGCACAAGTGGTACCTGGTCGGAGCATACACAGCGATGGTGGCATCCAGCCTTTCGGCGCTTGTCGTGCCGAGGATGCTGGGAGAGGCAATCGACGAGGCGCTGGCAAGCGGGTTGCAGAGCCGGCTGCTGACACTGGCGGCTGTGATAGTGCTGTTCAGCATCCTGAGGGGCATATTCTCCTACGGGCAGCGGTACCTCTCCGAGTCGCTCTCGCAACGGAGCGCCTACGACCTCAGGGAAGACTTCTTCAAGAAGCTGCAGAGCATGAGCTTCGGCTTCTTCGACAGGGAGCAGACCGGCGACCTCATGTCCAGAGCCACGCAGGACGTTGAGGCGGTGCGGACGTTCGTCAGCATGGGGATGGTGCGCGGGCTGTCGATCTTCGTGACGATGGGCGCGGTGTCTACTCTCATGGCCGTGACGAACTGGCGGCTCGCCCTGGTGTGCATGGCCTTCCTGCCGCTGATCCTGTGGAGGGCGCTGACCCTGTCCAGGGCGCTGCGGCCTGTCTGGATGAGGGTGCAGCAGGAGACGGGGGCAATGACCACTGTCCTGCAGGAGAACCTGTCGGGAATGAAGGTGGTCAAGGCGTTTGGCGCGCGGGACTTCGAGGAAGCCAAGTTCAACGCGCGGGCCGAGAATATTGCCAGGCTCACGTACTCGACGACCCGCCTGTTCGCATCCCAAGGCTCGCTGATGACGTTCATATTCACCGCGGCCACCGGAGCGATTCTGTGGTACGGCGGCAGGGAGGTCGCAGCCGACAGACTCACGCCCGGCGGCCTCGCCTCGTTCATCTTCTACATGGGTCTGCTGGCAATGCCGATCAGGATGAGCGGGTGGCTGATGAACACGATATCCCGCGCATCGTCAGCCGGGCAGCGGCTGTACGACATTCTCGACGCGCAGTCGCCGGTCGCTGAGAAGCCGGATGCCACTCCCCTGCCCCGAACCGATGGACACGTGGTGTTCGAGAACGTCGCGGTCAGCTACGACGGCGGTGTAAGCGCGGTGCGCGGGGTCGACTTCGAGGCGCATCCCGGTCAGCTCATTGCCCTGCTCGGCGGACCGGGCTCAGGCAAGAGCACGATTGCCCACGTCCTACCCAGGTTCTATGACGCCACCGAGGGGCGCATAACCATCGACGGCTACGACACTAGGGACGTGACGCTGAAGTCGCTGAGGGAGAACGTCGGCATCGTCATGCAGGACGTGTTCGTGTTCGCCGCGACCATCCGGGACAACATAGCGTACGGGCTCGACGACGTGGACATGGAGGACGTGGTAGAGGCGGCGAAGATCGCGCAGCTTCACGACTTCATAGAGGGCCTGCCTGACGGGTACGACACGTGGGTCGGGGAACGCGGCGTTACGCTCTCCGGCGGTCAGCGCCAGCGACTCGCGATCGCCAGGACGATACTCCTGGACCCGCCGGTAATAATTCTCGACGACTCGACGTCGAGCGTGGACATGGAGACCGAGCACAGGCTGCAGCAGGCACTGGACGAGGCGGTCAGGGGTCGGACTACATTTGTAATAGCCCACAGGCTGTCGACCGTGCGCAGGGCTGACCTGATCCTCGTCCTGGAGGACGGGGAGATTGTCGAGCGAGGGACTCACGACGAGCTGCTGGAACGGGACGGCTTCTACCGCAGGATCTACGACATGCAGCTCCGTCCCCAAGACCACCACCAGCTTAAAGCTGGACATAAAAGGGGGTCGAGTCCAACCGCAAGGGCCGAGGCCTTGGGCCATGCCGATGGGGGTGATGCCTGATGATGGGCGGTGGCTTCGGCGGCGGTGGGTGGATGCGCGGCGGCGGAGGGCGCGGCATGAGAGGACGTCTCGGCTCGGACCGCGAAGAGTATGAGGATGGGCGGGTATACGACCACAAGGTGGTCAGGCGACTCTTCTCGTACCTCCGTCCGCACCGGCCAAGGTTCCTGATCATTCTCGTGGCCGTCATGGTGTACACAGGCACGGTGGTCGCGCTGCCGTGGCTGATCGCCAGGATCATCGACCAGTACGTGCGGACGGGCGACCTGGACGGCCTGAACGTTGTGGTGCTCATCTTCGTGGGTGTGGCGCTGATCCAGTACGGAAGCCAGTACGTCCACCTGAGGACGATGTCATTCGTCGGGCAGCGAGTCCTGTACGACCTGCGGGTGGGCCTCTTCAGTCACCTGCAGGGGCTGTCGATGAGGTTCTACAACAGGAACGAAACCGGCCGGGTGATGTCGAGGGTGCAGAACGACGTCAGCCAGCTACAGGAGTTCCTGTCGATCGTGGTCATTACTATTGCGGACGTGCTCAGCCTCACAGGAATCATAACCGCGATGATGCTGATGAACGCGCGTCTTGCCATCGTGACGCTGTCGGTCATCCCGGTGCTCGTCGTGATAATGGTCATCTGGCAGAAGTTTGCTCAGCGGGCGTTCATGAGGGCGAGGCGGGCGATTTCGGTCGTCAATGGCAGCCTCCAGGAGAACATATCCGGTGTGCGGGTGATCCAGAGTATGAACCGCGAGGACGCGAACATCCGCTCATTCGGCGATGCCAACTCAGAGAACCTCGGGGCGAATCTCGCGGCTGTCCGTATGCAGGCGGTCCTGTTTCCAACGGTGGAGTTCCTCTCCGCATTCGGGCTGGCGCTCGTCATAGTCTTCGGCGGCTCTCTGGTATTGGACGAAGCCATTGAAGTAGGTGTGCTGGTGGCTTTCGCGCTCTATATACAGCGGTTCTTCGAGCCTGTGTTGAACCTCACGATGCAGTACGGGTCGCTTCAACGTGCAATGGTCTCAGGTGCGCGGATCTTCGAGCTGATGGACGTGGAGCCCGACGTGGTCGACAGGCCGGACAGCAGGGATGTCGACACGGTCGACGGCGACGTGCGGTTCGAAGACGTCAGCTTCGAGTACATCGAGGGAGAGCCGGTGCTCGAGCACGTGGACCTGCACGTACCGGCAGGGCATACGGTCGCGATGGTCGGGCCGACGGGCGCGGGGAAGACGACGGTCGTGTCCCTGCTGCTACGACTCTACGACGTGTCCGAGGGCCGAGTGCTGCTGGATGGAGTCGACATACGCGACATCACGCTCGACTCGCTCGCGAAGCACACGTCGATCGTCGCGCAGGAGCCATTCCTATTCTCCGGGACTATTCGCGAGAACATCATGTACAACAGTGTCGACGCCACAGACGAGGACGTGGTCCGGGCAGCAACCGCGGTGGGGGCGCACGACTTCATCACCAAGATGGAGCACGGGTACGATACTCCCCTGCAGGAGAGAGGCGGAAACCTCAGCGTTGGTCAGCGTCAGCTCATCAGCTTTGCGCGGGCGCTCGTGGCGGACCCGGCGATACTGCTTCTCGACGAGGCGACGGCCAATATCGACACCCATACGGAGATGCTGATCCAGCGTGCTCTCGACGAACTGCTCAGGGGGCGGACTGCCATCGTCATAGCCCACCGTCTGTCCACGATCAGGAACGCCGACCGGATAGTCGTGCTGGACCAGGGCCGGCTCGTGGAAGAGGGCAAGCACGATGAGCTGGTCGCGCTCGGGGGGCTGTATGCGGGCCTGCATTCGTACTCTGCGGAGAACGCTTCGGGTCTGTCGACGAATGGAGCGGCGCGGGGTGAGCGGGCGATGGGTGAACGTTAGGTTCAGTTATCTCATGCTGTGTCCGGTATTGGCGTTTTCACCCTCACCCCAACCCTCTCCCATCAAGGGAGAGTGGGTATATAAACTGGCAATTCGTTCGTTCCCGGATCAAGTCCCGGGACAGGCTCTGAGCTTGTCGCAGGACACCCCCAGCCCCTGGATTCCCGCTTCCGCGGGAATGACGGGTTGTGAATTCCTGTCCCTTTCAGCCCAGGAAGGGTGATGATTAAGCAGTGCGGTGTGTGCCGTAGAAGACGGGGGTTTCCCATTGGCTTGTGTGCGTCTTGGTATCAAACCCTGCGGTTGTGAGGGCGTCGATCCATACTGATTGCGGGAAGATGCCCTGGATGTGCCGGTCGTGCTCCACGCGGACGGTGCCGTCGGAGTCGCGGAGTAGGTAGGCGAAGTCCGAGACGAAGGTGGTATCGGCGGGGTCTGGATCGGTGCACCACATGAGGTAGCGCATGCCGCGTCCGTCCGGGCCGTCGTGGCCTCCGTGTTCGGTATAGGGTGGAGTGAAGGTCTCCCGTATGTGGTCGGGGGCTACAAGAACGGATCCTCCGGGTCGGCAGTGGAAGGCGGCCGTCTCGGCCATGGCTTGAACGTCGGCCTCTGAGGTCATGTACGTGACGGCGTCGTGTACAAACACTGCGTCGAACTGCGCGCCGGGAATCCGCAGGGAGCGCATGTCGCCCTGGATGTGAGTGAGCTCCGGGTTGATGCTCCTGCTGACCTCCAGCATGTCGGGCGAGAGGTCCGACAGGGTCATGGTGAATCGCTGCTTCATGTGCGAGGCGTTGTTGCCACCGCCCGAACCCAACTCGAGCACAGTGCGCACCGGGCCGAGCGCAGCCTCCACCATGCGTGCCGAGTAGTAGTCTGCCTCTTCGCGGTAGTCGTGCGGGGCGGTGAGCAGGTGGAACCAGGGGGCGAGGTCGGAGTAGAGGCGTGGCTCGTTTTCGTTGCGCTCCCTGCCGGTTATGTCAGCCATAGTCGCAGTTTCCTTGCAGTTCCAGTCGCCATAACACTATCAGTAAAGTCGGTGTAGGATTCGGAACGATGCTGTATAAGTTTGGTAGACAAGGATTTCACCCTCACCCTAGCCCTCTCCCCCGTATCAGGTACGGGGCAGGCTCTGAGGGAGAGGGGATATTCGATCCCACAGTGGGGCGCCGGCTAAATTGACACAGCTTAATGGGTCGCAGCAGATGGTGGCGCGAGGTCGGACATTCTCTCAATGCGGTCACTACGTGGGATAGCAGGACGGCAGGCGGTCGGGGCGCTCAGGCACCGGCATTTCAGGCTGTACTGGGTATCCGGCATGGGGCTGTCGGCGGCGATGGGGATGCAGTTCCTCATCCTGGGCTGGCTGGCCCTGGAGATCACGGGCTCGCCGGCCCAACTCGGCGTGGTGATCGCCCTCTATGGATTCCCGAACCTGGTCATGCTGGCCTTTGGAGGGATCTTCGCGGACTGGTTCGACAGGCGCTGGCTGCTGTTCTTCAGCCGCGTCATCGTGATGGCGCTGATCATCCTGATCGGGACGCTTACGGTTCTTCAACTCGTATCCATCTGGCACGCGTACGCCATATCGTTCATTCTCGGCACGATACAGGGGCTAAGCCTGCCGGCGCAGATGGCGATAGTGCCGGACATGGTGGACGAGGAAGACATGCTGAGCGCGACGTCGCTGAACCTGGCGGTGTTCAACGGGGGGCGTGTGCTCGGACCGGCGGTGGCTGGAGTGATCATCGAATATGCGGGACTGGGTCAGGCGATGTATCTCAACGCACTCTGCTACGCGATCAGCGGGGTGTTCCTGCTGATGATGACAGGGTTGAGTTCGCGCGTTGAATCGTCCGGCGCGAACATCGTCGAAGACATTGCAGCAGGCATCCGATACGTGGTGTCGACTCCCATCGCCTTCGTACTGGTGGGTATGGGTCTGGCGTTTGGCTTCTTCGGGTCATCGTACATACAGGTGCTGCCGGCGTTCGGCAAGGAAGTATTCAGCATGAACGCCGACGGCGTGGGCTTCCTGCTCACGGTGGCAGGTGTGGGATCGCTGGTCGGCAACCTGTTACTTGCGGCACTGGGGAATCCACAGTATAAGAACTGGCTGTTGCTGGACATGATCATCCTGTTCGGAGTCACGCTGTTCCTCTTTGCGGTATCGCCAGTGTACATCGTATCGCTCGTGCTGCTGTTCCTCACGGGAGTCGGATTCACCGGCTTCTTCTCGCTGGGAACGACCGTGTTGCAGCTCACGACTCCTGGGCAGCTTCGAGGTCGGATGATGAGCCTATGGCTGATCGGAGCGGCAATGCACTACGTGGGCGCGCTGCCTCTGGGGGCGGTCGGCGAGTACTGGGGATGGCCGATGTCGCTGGGAGGCGCTGCGCTGCTAATGATGGCGTTCGTGCTGTGGCTGGGTATTCTCAGGCCGACGCTGCGGGAGCTGAGGGTGTAGCAGGGCTTGCATACCACCCTTCGACAAGCTTCCTTCGACAAGCTCAGGACGAACGGGTGGGACATTGTCGATGCGCTAGGGCAGCGCGGCGACTGCCTTGATCTCCAGCAGAAACTCTTCTCTGACGAGGCCGTCTACCACCAGCAGGGTGTTGGGGGGATAGTCGGCGTCAGGGAAAAGCTCGGGGTACAGGTCGGTACGCGCTGCGATGTATGCCTGTACAGAGTCGCGCCCCACTACGTAGGTGGTAAACTCGACGACGTTGCTGAAGGTCGCGTCGACGCCCTCCAGTATGCCTCCGAGATTTGCGAAGACCTGCCTGACCTGGGCAGCCATGTCGCCGACTCCGACGGGGTTGCCGTCGAGGCCCACGGACACCTGTCCGGCGATGAAGAGCAGCTCGCCGGGGGCGGTCCTGATCGCCTGGGAGTAGGCGCCGATCGGCTGCGGGGCCTTGTCCGTATTCACGATAACCCGATTGAGTTCGCTCACGTTAGTCCTCCTTGATAACCGTGCACATAGTCAGTAAGGTGATTCTACATAACTCACAAGATGATTCTAGGAGATGCTCAGAATGAATCAGCTTACCGTGAGAGGCTTTGGAGATGAACTGGGAGAGAGTATCCGTCACCTGGCGCAACGCGAGGGAATCTCTCTAAACCAGGCTGCGTTGAAGCTGCTGCGCAAAGGCGCCGGCGTGCCAGATGGTCAGGTAAACGACAGGACTATCGGGGACTCACTTGACGACCTGTTCGGCACATGGAGCGCGGAAGAAGCAGAGGAGTTCAATGCCGCCCTCGAGGTCTTCGAGACTGTGGATGAGTCAGCCTGGGGATGAGAATCCTGCTGGACTCCAACGCCTACTCGGAATTCATGAGGGGCAACCATCGAGTTAGAGAGGTCGTGCGGGGTGCGGAGGAGATACTCATGTCGGCTGTCGTGGTCGGCGAGCAGTTGTACGGCTTCAGGCAGGGTCAACGCTTCGAGCAGAATTTCGCTCAGCTCAACTCATTTCTCGAACGCCCCTACGTGACATTTCTGCCTGTCGGGTCCGTTACAGCCGATCGCTACTCCAGAATAATGGCAGCATTAAGGGCAAAGGGTCGGCCCATTCCAACCAATGACGTTTGGATTGCAGCTCACGCGATGGAGACGGGAGCCGACCTCGTTTCAGCGGACAGGCACTTCGAGCATGTGGACCAGATCGTTTGGGTGCGCGTGCCTTTAGATTGAGCTCAAGTCGAGGCGGAAGCGGACCTGGCGTCCGTTGTCCCGGGTGCCGCCGTCGCGAGCCCACCCCATAGCCTCGTAGAATGCGACTCCACGCTCGTAGCCTTCGACCGTCCAGAGTATCGCCTCGCGGTAGCCATCCGCCACGAGGTGACGCAGAGCGATCGACATTAGCATCCTGCCGATTCCAGTCCGCCAGTGAGGTGTGTCAACCGCGATGGTGTCGACCTCGCCGAGTTGGGGGTCAACAGGATCCCGGCTGGGGCCAATGCCCACGAAGCCAACGATCCCTCCGGCACGTTCCGCGACCCACCACCGGTGCGGTACACCCAAGGCAAGGTCACGTCGCCAGCGTTCAGTAAGCTCAGGAGTCACGGTTCTGTCAGCCTGCGATAGAAGCGGACCGAAGCTGGCATTCCATGACTCGATGTATATGCGCGTTATCGTTCCGGCGTCAGCCGCTGTTGCCGGTCTGATTGTAGGAGGCGAGTGTGCGATCATACCCTGTTGGTCCTGATTGTCCGTGAGAGATTCGATTTAACGGGAGCTGGTACTGTGTTCTGGGACGACTTCACACAGATAGCTATCATCGCCGTGATATTGTCGCTGATCGGCGTGGCGCTGGCGAAGACGATCGGGAAGAGATACCCATTCGTCCGCTACCTGGCATACGTCGTCATTGGCTACGTCGCCCTGCTGGTGCTGGCTTCGCCATTCACCCTCGTCGCCAGATATGAATCGACGGAGACACTCACCAGCACTCAGCCAGGCTGTAGCTCGCACAGATTTGAGGTGATTGGAGAAAGTCTCGCCGGGAATGAAGTTTTCTCTCTGGACTCCATCACCGACTGGTGCTCCGATGGCACCACAATAACCAGGTCGCCGTTCTTCAGGACCAGCGTATCCACACCGACAATCTTCTGGAGCTTTGGAGACTACAGTGGCAAGCATTCCAGTGGAGGCGAAGGTGAATGGTCCCATAGTGATTTCGTGCACACGCAGTTCAGTTACTGTCCGTCGATTGTGTCAATTGTGAGGTGTGTCCAGCAGGCCTATCCAATAGTGGTGAAGCACCAGTACCGGGACGGGACGGCGACGGCTGAAGTGTATGAGTAAGATTATGTACCTGAGGAATCAGTACACATTTGCAATGAGGTCCGGCCCTTTGGGTGTCTCATTTGACTAGCCAGAAGTCTCTCGAGCGGCAGTCAACGCTGACAGTCCGGCCTATTTGTATGCCGTAGTCATCGTCCCGGGCTACTCCGCGGCCCTCGAGTTGGATGCTCCGGTCCGACATGTCGTAACGTCCGACCTGTACTACGGTCGTCCCGTCCTGGTCCAGAACCCTAACCTCGCCGTCTGTTTCCTCCATCGTGTAGTCGGAAGGCCAGACCGCGATTCTTCCGCGAACATATATGCAGCCATTGAACATTTCCAGACGACCCTCGATGTAGGAGACGCTCGTTACTCCCTCGTTGTGCTGAGGGAAGTTATCTGGCAGGTCGAAGTTCCTGATTTCGATTGGTGCGTGCAGCCGCGCGTCACATTCCGGTATGTATAGTCCATCGGACACCCCTCCCGCAGCGAGCAGCGTCATCTTTAACATATCTCCGACACGAGCCACCGTTCGTCCACCACCGTTGCGAACCTCGATCACCCCGTCTTCCAGGTGGGGATAGAATCCGGGAGGCCAGGAGATCACGTGTCTTCTTTCATCATCTCCCCTCTTCCAGATCATCAATAGACAGTCGCCCTCCATGACCATTTCGCCGGGACCTGTATATCCAACGGCAGGGATCGCCACTGTCGCCGACCTCTGCCAGGTCTGCCCGCGTCGGAAGACGACATCGGAGTTCGGGACGGTGAGCTCGGTTTGCTCGTCCGGGCCGATGACGGTAACGTCAACTCCAACCATGTAGTAAGGGCCCACACACTCGGCGGGAACACTCTCCTCGATACGGCGGGCGTGGTCGCTGTTGGAGCTAATAACTTGGCCCGAAAGTCGGACTTCCTCCCCTACACTTGCGGCTACCGCGCCCGTCCGGTCTCTTACGCTTACGGAGTCGCCATCCTCGTACAACTCGACCCCGGCTGGCCACACTAAGAGGTAGGAGGGATTGGGTTCGTTGAGATCGTGACCGAGGCCGCGTAGGCAGCCATCCTCCATGGTCAGTTCGACCTTGACGTGCCCTAGGCCCCAGTCTGTTGGCAGAGGCCTGTCATGCGTCGGGAAGACAGGTACCGAACTGGAAAAGATGTTCAAAGCGACACAAGCTGTCGCCGCGACGATTAGTAACGCTATCAATAGAAACAGATGATTTCTGCGCATAGAAGTGCCTCATCACCTGGTGCTCATGCTTGAGCCAATAAGCTCATACCGCAAAATGAATTGTTCCCCTGCCAAGCGAAGGGTGTGTGGCAGGGGCAGTCAGGGTCGGGTGTGGGTGCTGGGGGCCTACGTGTGGAGCTCGATGATGTCGCGGTCGGTTAGCTCGTGGCTGCGGCCTACGTGCTGGCCGTCGAACTTGCCGGAGTCGCCCCAGA